>PXCK01000005.1 GCA_003566635.1 Balneolia bacterium
CCGTAGGCATGACCGGGTATCATAATCCCGTAATTCATTGCAGGGCAAGAAAAGAAGCAACAAACTCATAACAATTCTACGACTTTTGTAACCTCAAAACCTTTCGCACCATCCCCCTCGAATTGAATTCGCCTGCTATACACATCAAAACCATCCACTTCGTCATCCCGGAAATGCATTCGGCGAAGCAAATGCATTATCCGGGATCTTCCAGTTGAGAAATGGGGAAGTCGTGTTTAGGGCTGAATGTCCCTAAGAAAAGCTAAGAATCGGCTGCAAAATGGTCTTGACTCAGTACTGTAAGATCCCGCATAGCCCGCTTGCTACGCTTAGCGGTCTTGCGGGATGACGCTTCGTTATTTTTTTAATTTATAAGTCTTTGCTACCTATTGTTTTATTAACTAAGCCCCCAAATGCCGTAGGCATGACCCAATATCATAACCCCACGAAGTGAAACCTAGATTACTCAATCATAGCACGTCTTTAAAAAGTTTTTTGGAAAAATAAGTAACCGGATTTGCTAAGTGCCGTAACATCAATATATTCACACATCAATCATTCATAAAAAATATAGTGACTTATGGAACTTTGGATAATCCTTCTCATCATTTTTGTACCGCTGTTGGTTATTATCTTAATCTACAATAGGCTTGTAGGTTTACGCAATAAAGCACGTAACAGCTTTGCAAATATCGATGCACAACTAAAAAAACGTTATGACCTAATTCCAAACCTTGTCGCTTCAGTTCAGCAGTATATGCAACATGAAGCAAGTACGCTTCAAAACTTAACCGAGCTGAGGGCAAAAGCAGTTCGTGGTGGACTAACCGACGATCAAAAGGTTGAAGTTGATAACGAAATACGGTCGGTAATGTCGGGGATTATGGTAAATGTTGAAAATTACCCAGATTTGAAAGCCAGCGAGAACTTCAATCAACTGCAACGTTCCCTAAATGAAGTAGAAGAGCAGCTTGCAGCATCTCGCCGCTCGTACAATATGGCGGTTACTCAGTACAATACAGCTACAGAGGTTTTCCCAACTTCAATCATTGCCAATCTATTCAATTTCACCCAAAAAGAATTGTTCAAGATTGAAGAACGTGAGCGTCAGAATGTAAATGTAAAAGACTTGTTTAAATCCTGAGTTAGATGAAAACATCACAAGAATTTTGGGCTTTCTACCAAAACAGACTAATAACTTCTTTAAACGAAGTAGAAGAAAAGAGAAAAGAAAGGCTTAAATACGGTTTAATATTATTTGTTGTCCTGGGTTTGGCTCCATTATATCTGTGGATTATTTTTAGTGTTTTTGGTAGCTCATTTGCCAAAAGTTGGGATGGAGGTATCGTTTTTTTCATAACGATAATTACTTCGATATTTTCATTTCTGATTAGTTCTCAATTACCGGCCTATAAAGCCTATAAACGTTATTACAAAGATCATGTAATTGAACCTATTGTTAAGTTTATCTCATCTGATTTGCAATATGATGCAACCCATCATATCTCTAAATATGATTTTGAACGATCAACAATTTTCCCCGGCCGAATAGATAATTTTAACGGTGATGACTATGTTAAAGGGTTTATTGATAAAACTGCTTTTGAGTTTTCAGAAGTTAAAGCTACACGACGAGAGACATCCGGTTCCGGTAAAAATCGAAGGACAAAAACAGTAACTGTTTTTCAAGGGCTCTTTTTTAAAGCTGATTTTAATAAAGAATTTTTCGGATCAACTGTGTTGGTTCCAAATTATGTAGGGCGATTTAGTTTCTTAAAAAAAATGGCAGGTGTAGCACGTCCACAAAAGTATATAGAACTTGAAGACCCGGAGTTAAATAAGCTTTTTAATTGTTATAGTACCGATGATGTGAAAGCGAGATATGTTCTTTCTCCTGCTTTAATGCAACGTATTGTTCAGTTCAAAAATAAATATCCAAAAAACCAAGTCCATCTTTCTTTTGTTAATGGCACTCTTTTCGTAGCTATAAGTTATTTACATAATCTATTTGAAGCACCTTTGTTTAGGTCAGCTATAAATTTTAAACGAATAGAATCCTATTTCGATGATATTCGACTTGTGGTAGAAACTGTAGAAGACTTCAACCTAAATACCAGAATCTGGACGAAAGAGTAGTTGTAGTAACGGGTGCTTAAAATTTCAGCATAGTTTAACCCGGATTATTCACCAAAAAATTTTCTTGGTAGCAAGGCGAAGGTGGAAAATCAGCTGGGGGATGTTTCCTGAGTACCCTGAGCATGGTCCTTCGTCTTAAACGCAGCTAATGGGGAAGTCAATTAGTAACCTCAGTTCAATTATTATTACACTTGATTCACTCTGTTAGGTACTATTTATGCCCTTTAAATAAAAAAATAAGTTCTTTGAGTGATTTGAACCACAGAGCCCACCTGACGAAGAGTTACTGAATAAGCTAAAATAGTGTAAGTACGGCAGACAGTTTTTGCAGATTTCTTTCCCTTGTAAAATTGGTAAGCCAATTACATCCAGCTCTTTTTTAGCCAAGCTCTGTGTAACTCAGCGCTTTACTCCGTGACCTCTGTGTTAAAAAATAGAGATGGTTAAAAATCGAACTCAGGTTAGTACTATACCACAATCAAACTTGAGTGCGAAGTGTATTTATCTATATCTCAATCGAAAGCTGATCATAAGCAAGCTTCACATGGTCAGGTAGGCGCTCGGATACCTCTTTGTGAACTACATAAGACGATATATGCACGAGATAGGTAATTGGAATTTCAAGTTTTGTAGCAATTTCTACTGCGTCGGGTATAGACAGATGTGTCGGGTGGTCAGGCGACCATCGTAATCCGTTCAGTACTAATACTTTTGATCCTTTAACTTTTTCAAGCGTTTCATCAGAAATAATTTTCGCATCGGTAATGTAAGACAAATCGTTGATCCTAAACCCCATTACGGGCATGTTTATATGATCTACCATTAGAGGGGTGATCGTGCAATCTCTAAATTGAATGGTATCTTTCATTACCTGCAAATCAAGATCAACAGAACCGGGTGTTTTATTCGGTCCGAACATATAGTCGAATTTTCGTCGGATGGTTTTAACACAACCTTCGGTGGTGTAGGTGGGGATGGCTTTCCCACGGGTGAAACAGTAAGGACGCAAATCATCCAATCCGGCGATATGGTCGGTATGCTCGTGAGTCAATAAGAGGAGGTCAATTGCACCAATACCTGAGCGAAGGGTTTGAAGGCGGAATTCCGGCCCTGTATCAATTACAATAGATGTTTCTTTAGTTTGTACCCAGGCGGAGGTTCGGTATCGATTATCGCGAAAATCCAATGCACGGTTTTCAAAACCAAACCCACCGGCAACCGGTACTCCCATCGATGTTCCTGTACCCAAAAATGTTAATCGCATTTAATCATCCTCAGTGGTGAACAGATCCGCATTTTTTCGTTCTGATAATTCAAACTCTGCCCATTTATTTTCAAGTTCGCGCCGGGTTGCAGGCTTCATAAAGATATCATCAAGTTGTTGATCTTTAAGAAACCGAGCTAAAAAGCCCGCTTGTACATCAGGTGGGTGGTTTTTATTAATCATAACAAGTCTGGTACCACTTACCACACAAAAACCGCCGCGAAAACTTCCACGTTCTTTTCTAACTTTATATCCTAACTGTTCAGTGATTTCTTCGAGTTCTAAAAAAAACTTTTCTGGTTTCATACATCAAAAAGTAAATCCGGCAACTATTGAAATAGATGAATAATCATATTTGAAGCGTTCATTGGTGTTGTCAAATCTTGAATAGCGTAGGTCAAAACCGGCAACGAGTCCGAATCTCTGAATCAGATTATCAGCGTAAATCCTAAATTGTTGATATAGCTTGTAAGAAGCGCCTCCACCGGCACCAAGAGACCCTGTTGTGTACCCTATTGCTATTGTAGATCTTGAAGCAATACGTGCATTGTTTCCCGCTCTGACCAACATATTTAAGCCTGTTCCTAAGTAGACAGAGCTTTGTGAAAATTCGGCCGCTGTATTAGCAGTTTCACTTGTTCTAACCAACGCATAATCGGTACTTAACATTAATGGAATAGCCATAGTAAAACGTTCTCTTCTTAATATGGGGTAAAGTGTTTCCAGATTAGCCCCTATTAGGGTTGCTCTTACATCCTCATCATCACCTAAATTATTCCCTAAAGCAGCATATAGTTGAATAAGAGGAGATTCATAGCGAACACCAAATAAATTTCCTGAAAAATTATACCGATCATTATTTACATTGTCTCCTTCGGTAAGATCACCAAAGTAATTAAAATCAGCAAAGTCTGTAAATCCCACAATTGCATTAATTGGTGTTCCCGGAGTGGAACGGTCTGTACTACTTTGAACCGAAAACATTTGCGCATGTGCACTAATGCAAACAAATAAAAAGGTCGTTAAAAAAAGAAGTGTAACTTTCATGCGTAGAATTTAAAACTTTAATATGGAACGAATCCTAAATTATTTAAATTTGAGTATTCAAAATAACCAAACTTACTGACTTATGATTCATTTATTGTTCTTACTATTCATATCCGCTATGTTAAACCAAAATCCAGAGACTTCTGTTCACAATTTTGCTGTACCTTCGCTAATGGGTCAAGACACAATTAAGCTATCTTCTTACGAAGGAAAGGTGCTTCTTATTGTAAATACTGCTTCAAAGTGTGGGTTTACCAGACAATATGAGGGCTTGCAAAATTTACATGAAAAATTTGAAGGCGCCGGTTTTGCTGTAATTGGTTTTCCGGCTGCTAATTTTGGAGGGCAGGAGTTTGATGATGATTCTGAAATCGCTGAATTTTGTGAGGTAAACTTCGGTGTTACGTTCCCGCTATCGTCAAGAGTTTCTGTTAGGGGTGATGATAAACATGAGCTTTTTGAAATGTTAACCAATCTTCCAAACCCTGACTTTACAGGTGATATTAACTGGAATTTCGAAAAGTTTCTAATTGATCAAAATGGAAATTTAGTACGACGCTTTAGAAGTAACGTTGAGCCAGAGTCAGAGGAGTTAATTGGAGCAATTGAAAGCCTTTTGGCTGCTGAGTAGGTAATATCTTAATTGTGATTTTTTTTAAGGTCTGGACTTTAATGGTTCAGGCCTTTTTTTATGATATCGTTTACGCTTGTTATCATATTTTTATTAGGTTTTATTAGTACCGTTTTAGTCTTTTAAATACAGATTTATACTTAGTGATTTTGGGTTAAAAAAACTTTAAGCAGACATATTTAAATAACTGGAAAATCAATATGTTGGACAAAGTGGGATACTCATAATGTGATGATATGTCAACGTCAACCGGAATTACGTCATTAAAATTGAACTACAGTGGGTCAGTACAGTTTTACAGCAAATAGAAGGGTTAAAGATGACTTCAACCTCAATTAAGAGGAGATTTAATGAAGTAATTTTGATCGAAAAAGGTCCGTTATACGCTAATTTAATCGCTGCTATGCGAATATTTTGAGGAAGATGAAATGAAGCTGAGAATATTATGTTATAACTTACCAAGAGAATTAAGTGTCGATGTAAACTTATACGTAATTGGAGGTACCCTATGAAAAAGACAAGTACCCCTGACCATATCGTAGCCATAGGCGCATCAGCCGGAGGGTTGGAAGCTCTGCAACAACTACTGAGAAATCTGCCTGAGCTTAAGAAAACGGCCATTATTATTGCGCAGCATTTAAGTCCTACGCATAAAAGCCATCTGGTTGACTTGCTAAGTCGTGTAACAAAGCTTACCGTTTTAGAAGCAAAAAATGGGCTTAAGCTTTCCTCTAATCACATTTATATTACTCCACCGGATGCAGAAATTTCTGTTGAAAAACAAAAAATTATCCTCAAAAAACCGGAATCTTCAATTGGGCCAAAGCCAAGTGTAGATGTTTTATTCCAATCTATTTCCAAAATTCCGGATATCAAAATTACGGCTATAATTCTATCCGGTACGGGCAAAGATGGGGCAGAAGGGTTAAAGGTTTTAGATAAGAACAGATCCTTTATAATGGTACAGGATTTGGCATCAGCAAAATACGATGGCATGCCTGCTTCGGCTTTGGATACGGGCTTGGTTGATACTATTCTGACACCAGATAAGATGGGTGAAGAAATTCTTCGGTTCGTTGAAAATGGATTGACAGCTAAGAAAAATAAGCCTGAGGAAGAGCATAAGAATGAGGGGCAATTTGAAAAGATACTTGAAGTTCTGTCTAATCGAACAGGTACAGATTTTACGCATTATAAAAGAGCGACATTACTGCGACGCCTTGAAAAAAGGATGCAGCAGCTGAAAATAAGAGATATAGATAGTTATCTGTCCTACCTTAAAAAGCATCCGGATGAAGTATCCATCATGTTTAACATGATACTGATTGGAGTAACACAGTTTTTCAGAGACAGCGAGGCTTTTGATGCACTTAAGAATGCACTAAAAAAAGTGCTGGACGATAAAGGTGAAGATGAATCCATTCGAATTTGGGTTCCTGGTTGTTCTACAGGAGAAGAAGCCTATTCTATTTCAATGATATTGGATATGCTTAGCGCGGAAAAACCGCAACGAAATATCCAGATATTTGCTACAGATATAGATGAAAGAGCTATTCAATTTGCCAGATTAGGCAAATACACCAAAGATAGTCTTAAAGGGTTACCTGAAGAAATTATAAGCCGCTATTTTAAGAAAAATGGGAAATATTACGAAGTAGATAAATTTCTAAGAAGCCGTGTGTTATTCTCCAAGCATGACCTCACCCAACACCCACCATTTTTACGATTGGATTTAATTTCTTGTAGAAACCTTCTCATATACTTTGATATCAAATTGCAACAGTATGTGCTACCTGTTTTTCACTATGCTTTAGAGCCGGGTGGGCTGTTATTTTTGGGTAAATCAGAAACGGTAGGGCAATTTACAGCTCTCTTTTCCACATTAGATTCGGTGAGTAAAATATACAAGCGTAAAGCCGGTAAAAGTATTCATGAGGTTCGTTTTTCTGCATTTCGCCCTAAAATTTTCAAGCCACAAAGAACTGCGCCTACAGTTTCAGACTACGAAACCACTCTGGAACAGCAAATTAAAGAGACACTCTTTAAGACCTATGAAAACCCCTTTGTTATTATAGACAGTGAGTATGAAATAAAGGAAGTCTTTGGGGACGTGCGCCTGTTTGTAAGCCTAAAGCCGGGTAATATTCAGGTGAATCTAATCAATATGGTTAACCCTGAATTGAAAATTGAACTCAGGAGGTTACTCGCTGAAATTAGCCTCAATGGGCAGAATGTACGGGGAGAAATCAAAAAGTTTAACCTTTATGAAAAAGATTACTTTGTTCGCTTATCGGTTCGCATAATACCATCAGATGCCGACTCAAGCGGTCTTTATATGGTAATTTTTGAACAATTAGATATTGAAAAGTTTATTACCAAAAGTGAGTCGCGCTCTACTTCTCATTCCGCTAATGTAGAGATTCAGGATTTGGAACGAGAGTTAGAGGCTACAAAAGAACAATTGTAAACTTACATTGAAGAACTGGAAACCAGCAATGAAGAATTGCAATCGCTCAATGAAGAACTGCAAAGTACAAACGAAGAACTCCAAAGCAGCAATGAAGAATTAGAAACTACGAACGAAGAATTACAGAGCAGTAACGAAGAAATTCAAATCACCTATGCCGAACTTAAGGAAACCCATGAAGTTCTGGCGAAAAAAGAGGAATTATTAAAAACAGAGCAAGCGTATTCGAGGGCATTGTTATCCAATACGTTACAGGGATTTGTTTTAATAGATAACAATTATCAGGTATTAGATTATAATAGCAGAGCCAATGAAATTCTTGGAAGAATAAGTAAGCATGCTGTAAGAAAAAGATCACAATTTCTTGATTCTGTTCCGGAAAAGGATGTTGCAGAAATGCTTATAACCTTTAAAGAGTGTTTTAAAGGTTCGAAAGAACATGTAGAAGATGTAATTCTGCTAAAAACTCTTGATGAACAGGATTTATGGCTATCCTTTAGCGTTAATCCCGTTATAAATTCTAATGGGAAAGTTGTATCACTGGCAATTGGTCTTTTGGATATTACAAGCCAGAAAATATATCAAAAAGAACTTGAGAGTCTTAATCGAAGACAAGAAACCTTGTTAAATGCTCAAACTCATTATGTATTACGTACTGACATGGAAGGGCGGCATACGTATTGGAATCAAATTTTTGAAGAAGATTATGGTTGGTTATATAAAGATGGAAAAATCGATGGTACCGATAGCTTAATCTCCATCAGTGGGCACGATCATCATAAGGCATTTAAAGCTGTAGAAGAATGTGTTGCGGAGCCAGGTAAAGTCGTTAAAGTGGAGTTAGATAAACCGGCGAAGGAAGGTGGTGTAAGAACAACTCTCTGGGAGTTTATGTGTCTTACGGATGAAAACGGGCAGCCATCTGAAATGCAATGCATGGGTATAGAAATTACTTTACTCAAGGAATTACGAAAGAGTGAAACTCAGTTTAGAACATTATTTGACGATGCTCCCGTCTCCATTTTAGTTCATGACAGAGAGACCGGCGAAATTTTAGATGCAAATGGAATAGCATGGAAGTCGTATGGCTTTGATAGCCTTAAAGAACTAAAGGAAAATGATTTTTGGCTGGAACCTCCTTACTCCTTTAAAGAGGCTAAAGAAAAGATGGATGAAGCGGTTCGCGAAGGATATACTCAGTTTGAATGGAAGTCGAAAAATGTAAATGGAGAAGTTTTCTGGGAATTGGTTACCCTTAGGCCTATTACCATCAATGAAGAAGAGCAAATATTATCGGTTGCGATAGATATAACCGAAAAAAAGGCGATTGAAGAATCTCTTAAGGATAATGAGCTGCAACTTCTTAACACTAATTCGTTATTAGAATATGTGATTGAACATACCAATAGTGCAGTAGCCATACTTGACGACAAGCTGCATTTTGTTTATGTAAGCGAACGGTTCAAAAAAGATTTTCAGGTACAAGATGAGACGATAATTGGAAGGCACCACTACGATGTATTCCCGGATTTGCCACAAAAATGGAGAGATGTGCATGCACGTGCCTTGAAAGGCGAAGTATTACATGCGGATGCAGATCCATACGTGCGAGATAGTGGAGAAGAATTGTTTACAAGGTGGGAATGTCGCCCATGGTATAAGTCTGGTGACCAAATCGGAGGCATAGTTTTATACACTGCTGTAATAACAGATGAAATTCTAAGAGAAAGAGAGCTCAAAAAATTATCCACTGCAGTTACACAAAACCCGGCCAGTGTTGTTATAACAGACATAGATGGCACAATTGAATATGTGAATCCTAAATTTTCTGAATTAACCGGATATACTCAGGAAGAGGCCATTGGTAAAAATCCACGAATATTAAAATCAGGATTTCAACCTAAAGCTCTCTACGAAAAATTATGGGATACCATATCTAATGGCAAAATTTGGCGTGGTGAATTACTAAATAAGAAAAAAAATGGAGAATACTACTGGGAATTTGCCACAATGGCGCCCATTTTTGGCAAAGATGGTATCATAAAAAACTATCTGGCAATAAAACAAGATATAAGCGAACAAAAAAAATCTCAAAAAGAAGCAGAGCGTTTTAAAGCAATAGCAGAAGAATCTGAATTTGGTTTGGCTGTAGCAAACCTGCAGGGTGAGATTATTTATATCAATAATTTCTTTGCCCGCATACACGGATTCGAGCCTGAAGCATTGAAAGGGAAGCATTTGTCTATCTTCCACACAGAAGAGCAAATGGAGCGGGTGCAAATGTTACATAATCAACTCTTTAATGATGGGTATTACCAACCGGCTGAAGTAGAACATGTGAACCAAGCTGGGCATACATTTTCGATGTTAATGAGTGGGGTCTTACTAAAAGATGAATTTGGTGAACCGGAATTTATAGCTGCTTCAGGAAGAACAACCCGAAATGTATGAAAATGAAATAACACAACTTCTCAAAGAATCAGCTATAAAATTAGAAAATACCATACTTGACTTGAACAACGTACTGAAAATCCAGCTTGGTACTAATCTGAAGCTAACGGATGTTAATGTTTATAAGTTGGTAAATAAAATCATCGATAATAAACAGGATGTAGTACGAAAATCATCTGTTAAGTTGTACAATAACATACCAGACGACCTGACTTTAAAAACCGTTAAATCTTATTTAAAAGCCACCCTTATAACACTCATTTCGAATAGCATAAAATATTCAAGTCCGGAAAGAGATTCATGGGTAAAAATTTCTTCAAATAAAACCAAAGGATACATTGAAATTAGTGTGGAAGACAATGGCATAGGGATTGACCTGGAAAGACATGGTCGCATTATTTTTGGTATGTATAAAAGATTCCATAATAAAGATTCAAAGGGAATAGGTTTGTATATTAGTAAAAATCAAGTTGAAGCTTTAGGAGGCGAAATAACGGTTGATAGCGAAGTAGGTAAAGGTTCAATATTTAGAGTTTTGTTGCCCTATGAAAAATTTAAGGAAATATCTCTAATTGAAGATGACAATGTTCAGATTTTTCTCTTGAAGAAATTTATTGAAAAGACCAATCTGGTAGAAAGTATTACTTCATTTAAAAATGGGAAAGAGGCATTTAATGAAATGAAAGAACGATCGGAAAAGCTGAGCGCTTATCCTGATTTAATCTTTCTCGATTTAAATATGCCAGTTTGGTCCGGATGGGATTTTTATGATGCTTTCAAAACCTTGCCGAATTATAAAAACGCGAGGATTATGATACTTACAAGCTCTCTTAGTGAAGAAGATTATCAAACTGCACTAAAGCACGGCTTGGATGATTCTTATATTGTGAAGCCAATCAACTATGAGAAATTGGAAAAAACACTAAAAAGTTTGTGATTAATCACGAACCATCAATTCAGCAAATGCGAGCGAAGTAAAAATTCCGGGATTCTAACTTTAATGTAATCCCCGTTATCTTTTTCCATAGTATAAAAACCTTTCATACTGCCTTTCATAGACTTTAACACACAGTAGCTGTTGTATCTGTAGGAAGAACCGGGCTCAATACGTGGTTGGCGCCCGATGACACCATCGCCTTCTACTTCATTAACCTCACCGGTGCTGTCCATTATTTTCCAATATCTGCTAAGCAACTTTACAGGTTTATTGCCAAGGTTTTCAATCATCACATAATATGCATAGATGAATTTTTTTCGGATTACATCCGAATCACTCTCTACAAATACAGGTTGAACACTAATTTTTATATCGTGGGATATTTCCGTAAAAAGTAGTTGCATAAATTATTGAAGTGGGGTTTCGTCTTCTAAAACAACAGCGGGTTCAAGTGGACGAACCACAACATTATCCCCAACTGCGAATGGCATTCTATTATCGGTATGAACAAGGCAAGCACAATCTTTTAACTTAACATTGTAGGTGATGTCGTGCCCTTTAAATTCCCTTGTAAGAACAGTACCGCATATACCGCCACAATTGGCAGGAGTCGTTTGTTCTAAAGTTAAGTGCTCGGGTCTTATAGAAATGATCACATTTCCCCGAGCAGGACGGTCAAGCATAATTGATCCAATTGTAGACTGAGCTTCCAGTCCTGAGGCTTGTGCGTTAAACAAATTGGTTCTACCAAGAAAATTTGCAACAAACTTAGTTTTAGGGCGATAGTACACATCCTCCGGAGTACCAATCTGAACAATGCGCCCATTTTCCATAACACCTATCCGGTCGGCTACAGATAATGCTTCTTCCTGATCGTGCGTTACTAGAACAGCACTCATTTTAGAAGCCTTTAAAATTTTTCTCACCTCGTTACGGGTTGATTCTCTTAGTACGGCATCAAGGTTGGAAAATGGTTCATCCATTAAAATGATTTCCGGTCTGGGAGCAAGAGCCCTTGCAAGTGCAACACGTTGTTGTTGCCCCCCGGATAACTCCTGTGGCTTCCTGTCCTTAAAGGACTTCATTCCAATAAGTTCGAGTATTTCAAGAGCACGATGATTACGTTCACCACGACTTAACTTTTGCAACCCAAACATCACATTCTCTAATACCGTGAGATGTGGGAATAACGCATAATCCTGAAATACGAATCCTATTCCCCGTTTTTCCGGGTTGATGTGATTATAAGGACATTCCAACGTTTGTCCTTTAAGCTGAATGGAACCTTCGTCAGACCGTTCAAATCCGGCAAGTAAGCGTAAAGTGGTCGTTTTCCCACAGCCGGATGGGCCAAGAATGGCAAAAATCTCCTCCTGTTCAACCGTAAAGCTCACCTTGTCAACAATGGGTGGCTCGTTGAAATCGAAATATTTAGTAAGATTGGTAACTCTGAGTAAACAGTCCATAGGTTAACTTTTCCATTCGCGGGAAAATAAAATTCCCACGAAAAATACTGAAAAAAACAAAATACTTAATGCAAAAGGCGCAGCTTCTGCAAACATACCTTCAGCCGAATAACTCCAAACGTTTACTGCAAGTGTATCAAGACCGATAGGAGCTAATAAAAACGTGATAGGAAGTTCTTTCATTGCTGATAAGAAAACAAACGACGCCCCCACAATAATTCCATTAAACAATAATGGGAGAGTAGATTTTAAAAAAGCTTTAAAACGGTTCATACCTAATGACATAGCCGCTTCTTCCAGTTTAGGTGATGCCTGATACAGGGAGCTTCTTACAGGACCAATTGCTTCAGCTAAAAAATGTAGAGCGTAAGCAAAAATTAAAAGGGCAAATGTTTGATATAAAACCGGAACAACATTTAAACTAAAGAAAATAAAAGCAAGTGCAAGTGCCAGTGGAGGTGTTGCATAACCCAAGTAGGCAAATCGCTGTAGAATATTGGATGTACGGGATGGAAATCTAACGGCTATATAAGCCAATGGAATAGCCATTAATACGGAAAGTACAGCCGCCGGTGCCGATACAAGCACAGATGATCGAATGGCATCTCCAAGGTTAGCCCACACTGCCGGTGATACACCTTGTGCCATCCAATACAAAATGGTAAAAATGGGTATAATAAGAGAGAATAAAATAATAGCACCTACAAATCCATAGCTTATCCAGCGGAGTTTGCCGAGTTTGCTTTCCCTCATTTTTCTGCCCGTGCCTGTTCCCGCGCGGTAGAATAACAAACCCTTAAGCAATTTATACTCTAAAACGAGCACAACAACGGTTATGGAAATGAGGATAAGTGCAATAATAGCAGCATAAATTCGATCAAAAGAAGCGGCATACTGGATGTATAGTGAATAGCTGAGTGTTTCGAAACGCATGAGTGAAACAGCTCCAAAATCACCCAAAACATAAAGGGTGATAATTAAAATGCCTGCCAAAAAAGATGGCCGAAGTTGTGGTATGGTTACCTTCCGTAAAATTTGAAACGAACTGTACCCTAAAGATCGGGCAGCCTCTTCGGTGGATGGGTCCAACCCTAAAAAACCTGCCCGAAGGTTTAAGAATAAATATGGAAAGGTGTATAAGCTTACGGCAAGAAGAGAGCCCCAATATCCGGTTAGTCTGGAGATTTCGAGACCAAACACCATTGCTAAAGTACCATTATCGCCTCCCAGACCTAAAATAGCATATGCGACAACATAGCCGGGTAAAGCAAGGGGTAAAACGCCAATCATGGTTATAAACTTTTTGGCGGGTATATCTGAACGGGTACTTAGCCAAGCTAAAGGATACGAAACAAGTGTAGTTACGACCACCACCCCAAGTGTGAGGGAGACCGTATTCCAAAAAAGTACGAGGTTACGCTGACGAAACAGTAGCTCCGTAGTTTCTGAGAAATCACCACCCAAAGCTCTTATTATAAGATAAACAAGCGGAATAGAAACTGCCAGACCGATAAATACGGATGGCAGTAAAAAATACCAGGGTGGAAGTTTTCTAAGAAAATATGGTAATCTCAAAAGGGATGAATTAGAGTAAACCTACCGATCTTAAAAGCCTGAGTGTGGCATCTAAATCACTCAGTAACTCCAAATCCATAGATGGTGAAACTTCAAGGGCTTCAATTAACTTAGAATCGTAATCATCCATTCCGTAAATTACCGGGTATTCGAAAGTTTCATTCACGAAATAGCGTTGGATTTCATCCGATAATAAAAATGCTATAAAGCGTTCGGCATTCTCCTTGTTTCGGCTTGAATTTAACACCCCAACACCTGCAACATTCAGTAAGTTTCCGATATCATTATCTGAAAAGAAAGTCATGTTAACGGTATAAGTAGGGTTTTCTGACCGCATTCTTTCAATATAATAATGGTTAGTAATACCTAATTCTACTTCGCCTGCCGCTATAGCCTGAATAATTGAATTGTTGTTATTGTATGCAACCGCCCCGTTATTTTTCATATCTGTAAGCCATTGTCGTGTTTGCTCTTCACCAAGGTTTTTACGCATAGCTGTTACAAACGATTGGAATGAGGCATTTGCCGGCGACCATCCAACTTTACCTCTCCATTCAGGCTTGGTTAAATCAAATATGGATTCCGGAAGGTTGTCTTGAGAAACTCTCCGCTCATTATAAGCTAAAACGCGAGCTCTGCCACTTGTCGCAACCCATGTACGATCATTATTTTTAAAACCTTCGGGTATTCCGCCCAAAATAGGTTCAGGTAAATTAGCTAACAACCCTTGGTTGTGAAGTGCGCCAAGAGCGCCTCCATCTTGTCCCCAAAACACATCAGCCGGAGACCTGCGCCCTTCTTCCATTATAGCTACTGCCAATTGTGTTGTACCTCCAAAACGAATGCGAACATTAATGCCGGTTTCTTCTTCGAACTTTGCAATTATGGGATCAACCAATGCTTTGCTTCTGCCGGAATAAATGGTAAGCTGCGCTAATGCATCGCCTGTAAAAAACAGAAAGAGGGCAGTAAATAGAATAAAATTATGGAGTTTCATGAAATTAATGTGTTATTAGACTAAATCTAAATAAAGGTACGAAGTTTTCATGAATTTTTTATGTGATAGAGAAAGGGAATTGGTGGGAGTAACACAGCAATTCTAATCTTTTATTTCAATATTTTGCTACATCACCTATACTCAATCTTAAATAGAAGCTCAATGAAAAAAACATCCTTACTCATTATTGCTTTAATCCTTTTTGGTTGCCATGCAATCGAAAGTGAAACAATATCACTAGAAGGTATTCCTGTAATTACACCGAATTTGTTGCATGAGTATGATGGTGTATCTGATGATGACTTCTTTGCACATCTCGCATATAAAACAATCGTACTTGATGATGGCACTATTTTTCTTGGCGACCGTGAAACGAACAGAATTTATAAAATTAAGTCAAATGGTAATTTGGTAGATGTACTAGCACGTGAAGGCAGAGGACCCGGTGAGTTCCGAGATATCACTTCAATTAGCCGCTCATTTGATGGTTCAGTTATAGTGTATGATCAATTCAATTCGAAAGTTATTCGATTTGACCAAAGTGGTAATTTTATGGGAGAATATGTAATCAGAAGCAGGGGCGAGGGTATGCTCACTGAAGTTTTTGATATTAATGAAGAACAATTATTACTGACTTACAGAATATTAGGAGATTTCAACCAAAGTGGTGTAAATCCTCAACAACATATCGTAGCCTATCAAAAAGAAACTGAGGTGTTTCAAGATTATATTTCCATAGCATCTAATCCAATTGCATGGATTTTGATGGATGGTCAACCGGTTGGTGGAAGGGTTGTTCCGTTCACTGCAGCCAACCTTCTTTATTTTAACCATTCCGATGCATCTATTTACTCATATTATTCCGATGGTACAAAAATTGTCCAATTATCAGCAGATTTTGATACGCTCAGTACAGTTAGATTTGAATTAACCGCCGAAATCTTATCAGAAGAAGATATCACCGAATTGAGAGATGACACTTCTCCGGACCAATGGCCTTCATTAGCAATATTGCTTCCTGAGTACAAAGCGATAGCTGAGGATTTTAAACTTGATGATGAAAATAGATTCTGGTTACGTCTCAACCATAGAAGTGATTACCAAAAATGGTTAGTTCTGTCATCATCAGGTGAAAAACTTGCCATTGTACAGTTTCCGGAAAGTGGCATTCTCACACATATTTCAAGTCAGCATATTGGGTACAGACTTGATGATCATTTATTTGGGATTTTTGAGACTATAAATCTACCCTAACCCCGGCAATCGAGTCAACTATCAGTCTCTCAATTAAATTCAAATTATTATTAACTTCTCTTTTTTTCTAAATCGAACTTTTATTTAAAAATGAAGCATTCAATCGTGTTAATCGCCCTTTTGGGACTTACTTTTTATGGGTATAAAACCTCAGTCTTTGCACAAGAATCTGATACTACAATAACCATGCAGGTAGATTTATCATCTGTGGTAGTGAGCGCGCAGCGAACGCCTGTTATGCGGGGTGAGCTCATGCGGTCGGTTCAGGTAATTACCGCGGCTGAAATCCGCCAAAGTGGCGCCAATGATTTAGCCGGTGTGCTGGAACATGTGCGTGGCGTGGATATCCGAAAACGAGGTACATTCGGGATGCAGGCGGATGTCAGTATTCGTGGCGGCACATTCGATCAAACCCTCATTTTGCTAAACGGCGTGAACATCACTGATCCCCAAACCGGCCACCATAATTTAAACGTACCTGTAGATTTGGAAACCATCGAACGGATTGAGGTGCTTCATGGTCCCGGTGCCAGAGTTTTTGGGCCTAATGCCTTTAACGGAGCCATCAATATTATTACCAAACAACCGGGCAAACAAAATGCTACGCTGCGGCTGACGGGCGGTGAGCACATGTTCGGTGCAATATCGGCAACGGCTGGACTTACCACCGGGCCGGTATCTCATTTTTTATCCGTAAGCGGTTTAACAAGTGATGGCTTTACAAATAATACAGACTTCAAATCCGAAAACATCTTCTACAGGTCGAACCTACAAACCGATGCCGGTCGCCTTGATCTACAAGCCGGATATAACCAAAAAGCATTTGGAGCGAACAGTTTTTACACGCCTCGTTTTCCTGATCAATACGAGCAGACAAGAGCGGGATTTCTGTCTTTAAGGTGGCTTCCCGATGGAGGGATAAACCTTTCCCCGACCGTTTATTGGCGTCGTCACCATGACCGCTTTGAGCTTTTTCGGGATGAAGCCCCCGTCTGGTACACCACCCACAATTATCACCGCACGGATATTTTGGGGGCATCCGTAAATTGGGTGCACGTTTCTCAATTTGGAACCACCGCGCTCGGACTCGATTACCGTTATGAGCATATTTTTAGTAATGTTTTGGGGGATGAGATGTCCTCGCCCTTGCCGGTGCCCGGCTACGAAGACGCGTTTTTTACCAACTCCTACGACCGCAACACTTACAGCCTGATGGCCGAGCAAACGGTTCAGTATGGGGATGTTACCGTGAGTGGCGGAACCCTGGTTTTTGTGAACACAGAACTGGATAATAACGTGAGTTTCTTCCCCGGTTTGGATATCGGCTGGCAGGTAAATCCCAACTGGAGGATGTACACCACAGCAAACCGCACGCTCCGTTTACCCACCTTCACTGATTTGTTTTATGAAGGTCCCGATAATCTCGGAAATCCCGACTTAAAACCCGAAGAGGCCATTTCTGTAGAGGCCGGCGTGAAACTCAATTACGGCAGGTTTAGCGCTGATGCGGCTTTATTCAGAAGATGGGGTACCAATATGATAGACTGGGTTCGCGCCCCCGGTGATCCGGTTTGGAGAAGTGAAAACCTCACGGATGTAGTCATTACCGGTGTAGAAACGGGCGTTACCTTTTTACTACCGTATGATGACAGGGCAAGACTCTCTGTACAATACGGATATAATCATGCTGACAGATCAAGTGGTGATTTGGTTTCTAATTACGCACTCGATTTTCTTCGAAATAAGGTGGATGTCGTGTATTCTACGCCTGTCCTCAGAGACGGCGGCATAAACCTTTCAGCTTCCTGGCTCGACAGAAATGGCTCCTATCTGGTATTTGATGGAATAGATTTTACCGGTGAATCTGACTTTGAAGCCCAATGGGTCGTAAACGCCAAAGCGCATTGGAATGTTCAATCGGTGCAGCTTTTTGGTGAGGTTTCCAATCTATTTGCCACCCAATACGCACCCATAGCAAATGTCCCTCAACCAGGTCGTTGGGTACGTTTTGGCATTGCAACACAATTTTCTTATTGATTATAACTAGCCCGGATTATTCACCAAAAAATTTTCTTGGTAGCAAGGCGAAGGTGGAAAATCAGCGGAAGGGTACCTAAATACCCTGAGTATGACTTTTTCAACTTCAACGCAGCTAGCATGGAATAGCACTTCGTGGGAATCGCTTCGCTCGGAGTGCAGCATTTTAACCACACTCAAATTTGAGTGAGTGTGATATCTTTCTATATATAATATTTTTAATAGCATAAGATTCAAATTTCATGCTTTCGTGAATAATTCGGGCTAGAATATTGCCAAATAATCCTTGCTAATTCGTAACTGGTTGGGGTGTTCCGGTTGTTTTCCGTAGTGATATGGACGTAATTGGTAGGGATAATCCGAATACTGCGCGTGGTTTAATTTGTTGGGGCGTTTCAGAAAATGTCCATGGTGGTAATTTATATTGGCGACGTTTTTTTGTAGGGTCATTGGTAATTTATAGGGGTTCTTGTATAGACGTTAATTCATAGGGGCATTGCATTTCGTAAGGACGATTTCGTAGGGACGTTGCATGCAACGTCCCTACGAAATTAACGCCTTTACCATGCAACGTCCCCACAATTTGACACCATTACCACCAACGTCCCTACGAATTACACCGATACCACTGTTACCCTTTACGGCTAACGTCCAATATCGCAACCTCTGTTGCTGCCGTCTACCGATATCTGCAACGTCCCTACAAATTGACACCGTTATCATAATCACACAATGCCATCAAAGCTTGATACCTCAAATATCCCTACTAACCACCACGGAAACGGGAATAGGAATCTCACTTAAACACGACCGAATGACCTAAATTTCACCAAAACCAAATAACCTTTCAACCATAAAGTGCCAAGTAGCAATTACAATTTCGGTACATCAAAATAAAAAAACTGGGTTAATTATCTGTCTGTTCCCGCATAATTTTTTCTGAGATATTCATGGAAAGTTTATCAGGTATAATGCCGGTTAGTTTGCTTAATATTTTTAATGATGTGGAGGTTGGAACCACAGGGATATTACGAATCAAACCATCTAAACCGATTTTTGCTACATCATCTGCTTTTTGGATGTTTCTCATCATGTTTTCTGCTGGCTTTGCACCCGCAACTTCAAAGAACTCCGTTTCCACAGGCCCGGGACATAAGCATGACACATGAATTCCCATAGGTTTCATTTCATGCCATAAGGCCTGACTAAAGCGCAGTACAAAGGCTTTAGTCGCAGCATAGACTGTAAACAATGGAATAGGAGAAAAACCTGCCATTGACGCAACATTTAAAATTCCGCCGGAATTGCTTGGTATCATTTTATTTGCAAAATGATAACTCAACTCCGTGAGAACATTCATGTTGAGCGTATTCATTCGGGTATAGGTCTCGGGTTCTGTATTTAAAAAATCACCATTATAACCGAAACCGGCATTGTTGATAAGTATATCAACCGAAATGTCATGCTTTACCAAAAAAGCATCGATTGTTTGCAGGTAATTACTGTCTAACAGGTCTAGTGGAAGTATAAAAGAATCCGTTTTATACTTTTTCTTGATTTCATTAGCTAATTCAATCAACCTTTCTTTTCTTCTTGCCAACAAAATAGGTATACCACCTCTTGCAGCAACTTCTAAGGCAAAGAATTTACCAATTCCAGAAGATGCTCCGGTGATTAAGACGGTTTTTTTATCAATTAATAATTTATTCATAACTGTTTAAAAAAATAATTACATTTGGACTGCTAAATATGTTATACATATAAATATGTTATACATAATCACTTAAATTAATTACAACGTTCATAAATATAGAGGTTATCTATGGAATCATTCGAAATTGATTTTGCAGCTTTGCTTTCTCAGTATGGTCCTAACATACTGTTTGCAATCATCACCCTTGTAGTGGGTCTTTGGATTGCAGGTTTACTCACTAAATTGACTAAAAAATTACTCGTAAAGGCAGATGTTGAAACAGCTCTTCAAACTTTTCTGGCTAGTTTAGTTTCGATACTATTAAAAGTTATGGTTTACATTACAGCATTGACTGTACTTGGCGTAGCTATGACATCCTTTATAGCTATACTTGCAGCAGCAGGTTTTGCTATTGGTCTGGCACTCTCCGGTACGCTCCAGAATTTTGCCGGTGGAGTAATGATATTATTATTCAAGCCATTTAAAGTTGGTCATTTTATTGATGCCCAAGGCCATATGGGCACCGTTAAAGAAATTCAAATTTTTACTACTATTCTAAAAACCCCTGATAATAAAACCATTATAATTCCCAATGGTCCGTTATCTACAGGTTCATTGACCAACTTCTCTGTTGAGCCTACTCGCCGTGTTGATTGGACTTTTGGTATTGGTTACGGAGATGACGTAGATAAAGCTACCGAAGTAATTAAGCGTTTATTAGCAGAAGATGAGCGTGTTCTTAAAGATCCTGAACCATTCATCGCTGTTAAAGAACTTGGAGACAGTTCAGTAGATTTTACTGTTCGTGCCTGGGTAAATGCCCCCGATTTTTGGGGAGTATTCTTCCGTATGAATGAACTTGTTTACAAAACGTTCGACAAAGAGGGACTGTCTATTCCTTTCCCACAAAGAGATGTACATATTTACAACGAGAAGTAAAACGTACTATAAAGAAAATAAAAAAAGCCATCCTAATCGGATGGCTTTTTTTATGCAATTAAATTAAAAATAATACCGAATACCTAAGCCACCATTACCGGTAAACGTTGTATCCGGAGCTAGGTCAAGAATAGGTACAATCTCCATAAAAATTTCAAGAGGATCGTTTGCAAAAAGGTAATTCAATCCCAATGGGAAACGAGCGCCGAGCTTACTATCGCGGTTATCACGGGCTAACAGCCTTCCGCCAATACCATAATAAAAGCTCATGGAGCCTTGCTCTACGTTAATCAAGCTAAAGTTGTGGATTTGGTAATCTGCATGAAGATGAATAGAAGCATCCTTTGAAAATGACCAAGATACGGCACCGGCAATGGCAGAGTTTGCCCCGGTCCATAACTTAGGGGTGATACCTGTAGGTTCTCCTAAGATAATACCGATTCCAAAATCACCGCTGTTTCTTTGAGCTTCAGCAGTTTGTACAGGAATAAAATAGCCTATGAAAAAAACAATAATTATGAGGGGTTGAATGAATCTTGATGACATAAAGTTAAGTTTAGGTTAATCCGTTTAGAAAAGAATTTCGTTTAATAGAATAGTTATTTACTTTGTTAAAATACGACAATATGAAATGTGTTAATATTAAAAACTAAAATCATAATTCTAATTTTTTAATCATGAGTGATACATATTATAACCCCAAAGATTTAAGTAAGTTCGGTGAAATCGGTGAATTCGGACAAGAACTGGCAGATAAATTTTTTGACTATTATGGTTCTGTTTTTGCAGAAGGTGAGCTTACGGCCCGTGAGAAATCATTGATTGCCCTTGCTGTTGCTCATGCTGTTCAATGTCCTTACTGTATTGATGCATATACAGAAGATGCACTTCAAAAAGGATCGAACGAACTTCAAATGATGGAGGCTGTACACGTTGCTGCTGCTATTCGTGGAGGCGCATCTCTGGTTCATGGCGTACAAATGATGAATAAGGCTAAAAAGATTGGAATGTAATGAGTTTAAAATCCTTACTGGCCAGAGGCAACGAACTTGCAGACCCGGTAAAGCAAATCGAAACCATTAATTTCGGTTCAGAAACGCTGACAAAACTCCCTAAGTTTGAATCGAAACTAAAGGAATCTGATTTCTACCCTTTAAAGCCTACACAACTTGATATCCTACAGATCAATTTAGGTTATATGTGCAACATGACGTGTAAGCATTGTCATGTTGATGCAGGTCCTGACCGAAAAGAAATGATGACTCGTGAAAACCTGGAGCACTGCATTCGGGTAGTGAAGGAAACCAAAGTTCATACGGTTGATCTAACAGGTGGTGCCCCGGAAATGCATCCTGATTTTCAATGGTTTGTAGAGCAAATTGCTGATCATACTCAAACAATAATTGTGCGGTCGAACCTAACTATTTTGGTGACGAATCCAAAGTATCGAGCGTTTCCTGAATTTTTCAAAAAATACGGACTTGAGGTAACGTGCTCACTTCCTTTCTATAACAAATTTACAACCGACCGCCAACGTGGCGAAGGAACTTACGACCGTTCTGTAGAAGCTTTGAAAGTTCTTAATGAGTTAGGTTATGGGAAAGATGACAGCGGACTAATCTTAAATTTGGTTTACAATCCGGCAGGTGCTTTTTTGCCGGCTGATCAAGATACTTTAGAGGAAGAGTTTAAAGAAAACTTAAAGGCCAAGCATGGTATTGAGTTTAACAGTTTATTTACCATCACAAACCTGCCAATAAGCAGATATTTAGAGTTCTTGGTGTTATCCGATAATTTAGATGATTACATGAATAAACTTGTGCAGGCCTATAACCCTGTTGCTGCGGAAGGTGTTATGTGTAGGAATACCATATCGGTAGCATGGAATGGCGTATTGTATGATTGCGATTTCAATCAAATGCTTCACATTCCAATAGATGAGAGCGATTCCGGTCATATTAAAGATTTTAATGCGATGAAACTCTTAAATCGAGCCATCAAAACCAATCAGCACTGTTATGGTTGCACTGCCGGAGCAGGTAGTAGTTGTGGAGGGGCAACTGCATGAGTAAAAAAGCCATTATCGTTTTTTTGAAAAATCCGGTATTGGGAAAAGTAAAAACCAGATTAGCAAAGACCTTGGGTGATACTGAGGCGCTCTCCATATACCAAAAACTTGCAAATCATACGATTAGCGAAGTTAAAAAAACAAAGGTTGATGCGTTCTATTATTATTCTGAAAATGTCGATAATATTTTCAATCACCCAGCAAAGTCTTCTGTAAAGGTTCAGGTTCCCGGCGATTTAGGATTACGAATGATGAAGGCATTTGAGGGATTATTCCAAAAAGGATACCAACAGCTTATCATTATTGGAAGTGATTGTCCCGGCATTTCATCCGATTTACTCAATGATGCATTTAAGCACTTGTCGATAGTAGATGTAGTAATTGGGCCCGCTCGAGATGGCGGTTACTATTTACTTGGAATGAATGAATTGCACCCGAACTTATTTCAAAACAAAAAATGGAGCACACCTTCTGTTTTTGATGATACATTGAAAGATATCCGTGCGCTTTCTCTGAACTACGCACAGCTTGAAACACTAAATGATATCGATACAGAACAAGATTTGATTCTGTCTGGGTTTGGTTGATTTATGAAAAAGCTAGTTCAGGTTATCATTCCGGCTTACAACGAAGAGCAAAACCTCGAAAGACTTTTGCCATATCTAAAGAAAATTGCAGATGATAGTATTCGTGTTGTTGTGGTCGATGGCGGAAGTACTGACCAAACGGTGCAGGTATGCAAAAAGAACAATATAAATGTGATTTCGGCTCAAAAAAAGGGCAGAGCACCACAAATGAATGAGGGTGCAAAAAAATCAGAAGCATATATTTTGTATTTCCTTCATGCCGATACAATTCCTCCGAATGATATTTTCCAAAGGATTAGATCAGCGGTTGCTAATGGATATGAATCAGGTTGTTGCCAATTAAAATTTGACGAAGAAAATCTAGTTATGGATTTATACTCTTGGTTTACTCGCTTCGACCTTCTTCCATTTCGCTTTGGTGATCAAAGTTTGTTTTGCAGAAGGGACGTTTTTTTTGAGTTAGGCGGTTTTGATGAGAGCTTTATAGTAATGGAAGATAACTACTTCATTAAAAAGTTAAGAAGTAATGGGAGCTTTACAGTTTTGAATGAGTTTGTAACGACATCTGCTGAAAAGTACAGAGAGAATGGCTTCATTCGCTTACAGCTCATATTTTCATTCATCTTTATCCTTTTTTACCTGGGGGCATCTCAAGATACGTTAGTTGCAATTTATAAGGAATTTATCAGGCAGGATAAGGTTTAGACTCAATTATTTAATTAAAATAATGGGTTCAGTATTGTGTTTTCCTTTCTAAATTTGTAATTCAAAATCAATATTAACAATTTGATAATATATATTCTAAGTCACATAAAAATAGTAGTATAGATAATATAATCAAATTTGCTTTACAATGGCTTAATATTAGTGCCAAAATGAATTCCTAAATTTGATTCACCTATAAAATGAGGTGTTATATCTAAAAATTAAATTTAAGATTCATGAAGCATATTTTACTATTCGTTTCTTTAATGCTATTGCCTGTTTTAGCATTTTCACAGGGGGTAACGACCTCTTCAATGACCGGTGTTATTACCGATGAAACAGGTGAAGGTTTACCGGGTGCTAACATAGTTGCGGTACATGAACCATCAGGAACAAGCTACGGAACATCAACCCGCCTTGATGGTAGTTTTGGTATTGCGAATATGCGAGTTGGTGGTCCTTACCGTATCACTATTTCATTCGTTGGTTACCGCACGCTTGTTGTTGAGGATGTATTTTTAAGGTTGGGCGAGCCCTATAACCAATCTGCTCAAATGGTTCCGGATGATGCAGAGCTTTCTGAAGTAATTGTTACAGCTTTGGGTGATAGAGTTTTTAATTCAGAGCGTACGGGTGCTTCTACAAACGTAACATCAGAACGTATTGCATCTGTACCTACAATTACAAGAAGTATTAACGATCTTACAAAGTTATCACCACAAAGTAATGGTACTAGCTTTGGTGGTCGCGATAATCGTTTTAATAACTACACTATTGATGGTAGTAACTATAATAATAACTTTGGTTTGGGGAATGCTCAATTTGCAGCAGGAAATCCTATCAGTTTAGACATAATTGAAGAAGTGCAAATTAACCTTGCTCCCTACGACGTGAGACAAGGTGGATTTACCGGTGCAAACGTAAATGCTATTACAAGAAGCGGAACTAACGCTTATCGAGGTACGGCTTATTTGTTCTATCGTAATCAGGATTTTTTAGGATCTAAAATTGGTGATAATGAAATTTCGATTGATGATTCTTTCACCAGAACTATTGGTGCATCGGCAGGTGGCCCAATAATACAAGACAGGTTGTTTTTCTTTGTAAACGTTGAACAAGAAGAAGCCGATAATCCAGGTGATAATCGTAGGGCATTAAGAGCTGGCCAAAGCCCGGACGGTGCGCAAATTACTCGTGTACCAATTGAGCAAGCTCAGTTTGTAAGAGATCAGATTCAGCAAATTTACGGGTATGATCCGGGTGCATTCGAAAGTATAGCTTTTGGTAATGAAGCTTTACGCATAAATGCACGTTTGGATTACAACATCAACCAGAATCACAGAGCAATGATTCGTTTTAACAGGTTCGATTCATTTGTAGATAACTTTGTAAATGGTAACAGTATTCGTGGATTTCCGGGATCAGAAAGATACAGAAACACAAACCGTTTTGGTCCCGAAGCACTTACGTTCAGAAATGGTCATTATTCCACAGATGCAATTGTAACGTCTTTAGTAGCTGAATTAAACTCTACCTTTGGGAATAACTTAGCTAATAGCTTTAGAGTAGGTCAAACTTGGGCGGTACCTCAACAGCGAAGTGTGCCGGGAGGAGATGTATTCCCATTTATAGAAATAATGGAACCATTAGAAGGTAATGCAAATGTCTACTATATGTCCTTAGGTAATGAATTATTTACCGTTGGTAACCTATTGGAAAATGATACTTTCAACATTTCTAATACACTAACCTATTTTACGGGTAGACATACTATTACTGCTGGTGCCAGCTTTGAATATATGACATTTGCCAATGCATTTAACCCTGTATGGAACTCATGGTATCGTTTTGCAACTTATGAAGATTTTGTTGAATCGGTTATCAACGGAAATGTAAATGTTAGGCCTAGCCATTTTGCTATTGGTTATACTTATGATGTTGATAATCCAACTACTTTACCACTCGATGAAGTATCATTCTCTCAACTTGGTTTATATGTTCAAAACGAATTTCAAGTTAATCCAAGATTGAGACTTACTGCAGGATTACGAATCGATTTACCTTTCTATCCAATTGATGCGCCAAGAAATCCGGCGGTAGAAGCTCTGAATCTTTCTATTGAAAACCCAAGAGGTGGATCTAATATTACTCCTGACGTAAGTCAGTTTCCGGGAGTTAATCCACTTTGGTCACCACGCTTAGGTTTTAACTGGGATGTAAATGGCGACAGAAGTACACAGATTCGTGGTGGAACAGGTGTTTTTTCCGGTAGATTGCCATTTGTTTGGATTTCTAATCAGGTAAATGCAAATGGGGTAACCAGGGGGCAACGCGGTTATTTTGCAGATGATTGGGGTACAGGTAATGCACCTGCATGGCAAGGTTTCCAGGCTGACCCTAATGTTTACAGACCAGATCCAGCTACACTTGAAGCAGAAATACCGAATCAAATTAACATAACAGCCGATGACTTCAAACTTCCACAAGTTTGGAGAACTAACCTGGCGTTAGATCAAAGACTACCTCTGGATATTATTGGTACTTTAGAATTAATTTATTCTAATGATTTCAATAGTCCATTAGCTGTAAATCTAAACCATCGTGCTACAGGAGAAGTTGTGAACATTGCCGGCAATGAATATCCTGTATATCGTTCTACCCCATTCTTTACTCAAGATAATCCTGATGGTAGTACAACAACAGCGCTTGATGAAATTTATTACCTCACGAACACCAACAAAGGCTACTACTGGTCTGCTAATTTTGGCTTGGAGAAAACCTGGGATTTTGGTCTTTTTACAAGTCTCAATTACACCTACAGCCGATCAAGAGACTATGGTTTAATTGGTGGATCACAAGCACAATCTCTATGGCCAAACGTTGCAAGAAACAATAGAAACGACCCGGAAGAAGGCTTCTCTCGTTTCGATGCTCCAAATAGAATTGTGGCACAAGTTGAGTACAGTACTCGCCTGTTTGCAGGTCAATTCCCAACTCGCTTCTCATTGATTTATGTAGGTGGCGATCAAGGTAGATACAGTTATACCTATGCCGGTAACTTCGGCGATGGTGGCGGTGTTCGCTTGTTCTATGTACCACGTAATTTTGAAGAAGCGCAGCTTATCGATATCGTAAATGATGACGGAGTTGTTACAAGAACCGCACAGGAGCAGTGGGAAGATTTAAACCGTTTTATTGAGCAGGATCCTTACTTAAGCAGTAGAAGAGGCGAAGTTACAGAACGTAATGGAGCGAAGCTTCCCTGGTTACACCGCTTTGATTTCAGAGTTGCTCAAGATGTAAGCTTCCGTCAGCATAGGTTACAATTAACTTTCGATATTCTTAATGTTGGTAACCTTATCAGTAATACCTGGGGTGTAAGTAAATCTCCGGTTCAGTCAAACCCGTTAACGTATCGTGGTGCTGATGACAATGGAAATGCAAGATTTACTGTTAATTACCCGTCCGGCGGAAATTTAGACAACTCCTTCCGTGAGAATATTAGCATAGCAAATACCTGGAGCGGACAAATTGGTATTCGCTATTTGTTTAACTAAAAAAATTAGTAACAATTAAACATAGAAGTCAGATTTTTCTGAACATCTCATGTAAATCCCAAGGGTGGTCGTTTGATAACGGTCGCCCTTATTTGTTTAAATAAAAACCATTCGTTAAAAGACGTCAATGAACTTTAGCCATATCTTATGTTTATTTATATTTAATCAAATATCATTAAATAAAACAGTTATGCAATTTCGACTTTATCTAATAGTATTATTTTTGTTTCATTTATGGGTAATTGGTTGTACAGATGCAGATTCGCAAACAAGTGAGCGTACTCCCTTAATTCTTATTTCTATTGATGGCGTAAAACCTTCTTACTTAGAGTTAACCGATACCCCCGTACTCGACAGCCTTATTCAAAGAGGCGTGATGGCAGAATCTATGATTCCGGTTTATCCTACCAATACTTTTCCGAATCATTATTCATTAGTTACCGGACTATACACCGAAAACTCCGGTGTGATTTCAAACACCATGTACGATGCCGAAATGGAGCGTTGGTTTCGTTTAAGTGATCGTTCTGCTGTTGGCGACGGACGTTGGTATGGGGGTGAACCAATATGGGTTAATGCCGAAAAAAATGATATTCGCACCGCCACAATGTTTTGGCCCGGTTCTGAAGCTGAGATTCAGGGTGTAAGACCAACAAGATGGTTTACTTATGATGGCAGTCTTGATTATTACGCCCGGGCTGATAGTATAATCCATTGGTTACAAGACCCCACCGAGAATCGACCTGATTTTATGACTTTATATTTTAGTAAGGTTGATGGAATGGGTCATCGTTACGGTCCATACGCAGATTCTACACTAGCTGCTCTTACCTTTGTTGATGATGTACTTGGCCACTTGGTAAACCGTCTTGAAGAAGAAGGTTTTTGGCCGAATGTGAACATGCTTATTACCTCTGATCACGGTATGATTGATTTATCTGATGATCGCCTTGTATTTCTGGATGATATTATTGATTTAGATGATGTGAACGTGATAAATTGGTCGCCGGCGGTAATGATGCAGCCTGTTGAAGGTAAAAAAATGGAAGTATATGAGGCACTCAAAGCCAGAGAAGACGAGCTTGAGTACAGAGTTTTTCTAAAAGAAGACATTCCCGAGAGGTTCCGTTTTAAAAACCATCATCGTGTTCCTGATATCTTAATGATGGCCGATTTGGGTTGGACTATTACCAACCACAGCTTCTATGAGCGTAGGGGAATTTTGGGGGGAACTCACGGATTTGACAATGAGTATCCTGATATGCACACGTTTTTCCTTGCAGCCGGGAAAGATTTTAAACAGGGTGAAGTGATTCCATCATTCGAGGTAGTTCATATATACGAACTCATGGCCTACATGCTGGGTGTTGAACCTGCACCCAATGACGGAGACCTTTCCGTTCTCCGAGGGATTTTAAACCGATGATACAAGAAGGGCTCCAATTGTTTTAGTCAGAGCCCTTTTTTATTTTGGTTTGTTAATTGAATTAGATTCACTTCTGCTTACTAAACTCTCTTACAAGTTATATGTATTGTCAAAAAAGTAAATTAGTGGTACTATAGTATTACTATGAAAACAGAACTTGTAACAACACTGAAGCGACATGCTACAAAGCTTCTAAAAGACCTAAAAGAACAAAAAGAACCGGTTTTGATTACTGAGCATGGCAAACCTTCCGCTTATTTGGTTGATGTTGATCATTTTGAACATATCCAAAATAAATTAAAATTGTTAGAAGGCTTGGCAAGAGGGGAGAAGGCTATTCTTGAAGACCGGATTGTTTCACATGATGATGCAAAAAAGCGCATGGCGCGATGGATCGAGTAGCAAAATTAGGTGCTAAAGCGGTCGAGAATTAAAAATAAATCTTTCAGTAATTTTTCTTCTCGCCGCTTTGCTACCATTTAAACCGGATTAATGCTCCTCCCTCGATTCTAACCAACGCTCAGCATCCATAGCTGCCATACAGCCGGTGCCCGCTGCCGTTACAGCCTGACGATAAATAGAATCCTGGGCATCGCCACAGGCAAAAATACCTTCCATATTTGTTTTGGTTGATTTACCATCTGTTTTGATGTAACCAACATCATCCATATCAAGCACATCTTTAAATAAATCGGTATTTGGCTTGTGCCCGATAGCCAGGAAAACTCCGGTAACATCTTCTAAAACAGATTCGTCACCTGTTTTTTTGTTTTTGATTTTTACACCCTGAACAACCTGTTCGCCAAGAACCTCTGCTACTTCAGAATCCCAAATAATCTCGATTTTATCATTCGCAAAAACGCGGTTTTGCATGGCTTTTGACGCTCGGAATTCATCTCTGCGGTGAATGATTGTTACTTTGCGAGCATAGCGGGTAAGGAAGGTCGCCTCTTCCATAGCGGTATCGCCGCCGCCAATTACTACAACGTGCTCATTTCTGAAGAATGCACCATCGCAGGTTGCACAGGCCGTAACACCACGACCGCGAAGTCGTTGTTCGCTTTCAATCCCCAACCACTTGGCAGATGCACCGGTTGACACAATAAGTGTGTCGGCGGTTAGTTCTTTTTCCTCATCAACAACCAGTTTAAAAGGGCGGTTGTCAAAATCGATAGATGTTACCATTCCGTAGCGAATATCAGCTCCAAAACGAGCAGCTTGAGCTTTGAAATCTTCCATCATTTTTGGCCCCATAACACCTTCGGGATATCCGGGGAAATTTTCCACATCGGTTGTGGTTGTTAGTTGTCCTCCCGGTTCAGGGCCCTCAAAAACGATAGGTGCCAAATCGGCACGGGCAGCATATAAAGCTGCGGTTAAACCTGCAGGACCACTTCCTACTATTACTACTTTGTAATGCTTTCCATTAAAATCTTCCATAATAATACTTCTCAAGAATATGATTAAAAATTCTGTTTTGCCTTAATGCTTTACAATAACAATGCCGTTTAAAAAGGTAACGCATATTGGCAGTATTTGTGGCGCAAATTACAAATTATTGAACTCTGTTGAGATAAAATATTTTAAAAGTGGGTAACCTTGTAGTTGAAGCGGTAGAATGTGCTAACATGTTATAATACAGATAATCACTTCCAAAATTGTACTGCGAACCTATCATACCGCGGATTAAGCAGATTTCCACAGATTAACACAGAGTGTTGCAAAGGATTCGGGGAAGTCTATATATCATTGATGTTTTGGAAGTATTTATTCAAATGATTGGTATCGAATTTCATATCTTCAACCAAAATCAAAAAAAGAAACAATCGACTGTTAACCAATGCATTATGTCCAAATCACTTACCTATACATCATACCTCAAAATTAATGAGTTATTAGAGCTTCAACAGTGTAAATCCAACCCCGAAGAACACGATGAAACCTTGTTCATTATAATTCATCAGGTTTATGAATTATGGTTCAAACAAATTTTGCACGAATTGGGTCTTTTGCGTTCAGAAATGAAAAAGGGTCATACGTGGAGTAGCGTAAAAACAATGCGACGCATACTAACCATCATGAAAACACTGGTGACTCAAATTGATATTCTGGAAACAATGACTCCTTTATCGTTCAATAATTTCAGAAAATTTCTTGACAGTTCAAGCGGATTCGAAAGTGTCCAGTTTCGGGAGCTTGAAATATTATGCGGACTCCGTTATTCCCTTATGATTACTGCCCATAAAGAAAACTTGCAGGCTCAGACTGTCATCAAAAAAAGGATGGAAGAGCAAACCATTTGGGAGGCATTTTGTGAATATTTAACCGTAAGAGGTTACAATATTGAAACGCCTGAAAGGGTGAATGAGCATGGTTTGATTTTTAATACTTCAGATCACAACCAGGATGTTTTAGTTGAAGTGATGAAAAATAATCCGGTGTCAGCAGTTTTATGTGAGCTGTTGGTAGATTTTGATGAAGGACTACAGGAATGGCGTTACCGACATGTGAAAATGGTAGAACGGACCATTGGCACCAAAAAAGGAACCGGAGGTTCCGACGGTGTTGAGTACTTAAAACGAACAACCCACAAAGCGATCTTTCCGGACTTATGGGAAATACGTGCTCGATTGTAAGATTAAAAAAAGATTGTAAGGCATTTTAAACTTTCGGATTAGAAAGAAAAAAAATTGAGGGAATTGAAAGCGATTATTTTCAATTCACATATTTTATACATATTATATCCGAAACTCAAAACAAATTAAGATTATGTCCAATACAGATAGACTCAAAGCACTTGAATTGGCAGTTGGCCAGATTGAAAAAGCACACGGAAAAGGCACTATTATGAAATTGGGTGATAGCCCGATTCAGAATATCCCATCCATTTCGTCAGGATCGATTTTGATTGATTCTGCACTCGGAATTGGCGGGTTTCCAAGGGGAAGAATTGTAGAAATTTATGGCCCTGAATCAAGTGGTAAAACAACGCTTGCACTTCATGTAATTGCCGAGGCTCAGAAAAAAGGTGGTTACGCTGCTTTTATAGATGCAGAAAATGCGTTTGATGCAAAGTATGCAAGAGCGCTTGGAATCAATACCGAAGAACTTCTGGTTTCTCAGCCCGACAGTGGCGAACAAGCCCTTGAGATTTCTGAAACACTAATCAGATCTGCGGCTTTGGATGTGGTAGTCATAGACTCGGTAGCTGCACTCGTTCCTCGTGCTGAACTTGAAGGCGAAATGGGAGATTCTCATATGGGACTTCAGGCAAGATTAATGTCGCAAGCCTTGAGAAAACTTACCGGTGTTGTTAATAAAACGCACACTTGTGTAATCTTTATCAACCAAATTCGTGAGAAAATTGGTGTAATGTTTGGGAATCCTGAAACCACAACAGGTGGACGTGCACTTAAATTTTATTCATCTGTTCGATTGGATATCCGTCGTATCGGAAGTATTAAAAAAGCTGATGCCGTTGTTGGTAACAGAACAAAAGTAAAGGTGGTAAAAAACAAAGTTGCACCTCCGTTTAAAGAAGTTGAGTTCAATATTGAGTATGGTAAAGGTATTTCTCGATTAGGTGAAATACTAGACCTTGCAGTTGAATTCGATATCATACAAAAAAGAGGGAGCTGGTATCGTTATGATGGTGAACCTATCGGACAGGGAGCAGATTCGGCTCTTCAATTCCTGGCCGAAGACCCTGAGCTTTGCAATAGTATTGAGGCCACTGTTAGGGCAAAAGTTATGCCTGATTTAGAAGTGTCTACCAACGGTCAGGAGGAACCTCAAAAAGCATCTGCTGAGAAGTAGTGCAAAGTAAAAAGTCTTTAGCAACAGAAGAAGAGATTCTTAAAAAGGAATCCATGCTTCCTGCTGTAATTACTAAAGTAACCGTTCAAGCCCGCGATGCGTCGCGGGCTTCTCTGTTTATAGGTGATGCGTTCTTTTATGGTTTTTACAGAGATTCTCTTAGAAAAAGATCTGTTAGTGAGGGTACACGCCTGACGGTCGAAGAGTTTAGAATACTTTTATCATTGGACGAAAGTCGTAAAGTAGATAATTACATTGCTAAACTCTTAGGTAACAGAGACCATTCAACCATAGAATTAAAACGTAAGGCAACGCAAAAGAAATTTAATCCCAAGATTATTGAAGAAGTCTTAAACCTGTATAGTGAAAGAGGTTTTATTTCTGATGTTGGTTATGCAAAGAAGTTTATTCAAAATAAACGCAGTAGCGCTAAATGGGGCGACTTAAAAATCAAAGCTGAATTATTGAAAAAAGGAGTTCCGCCAAAAGTTATAGATGAGGCTTTGTCAGATCTGGGGGCGGCTGATGAAAAAGCGTTCATGCTGCAACTTGTCGAAAAGAAAAAAGCTACTTTTAAAAGAGAAAATGATATTGGTAAACGCCGGAAAAAAATATTTGACCATTTAGCACGTAAAGGTTTTCAACCTGGTACTATTCTTCAGTATCTTGACACTTTAATACAGGAATTAGAAAACTGAGATGCCCACGTTCACTTTCGACAAAGTAATTCGATTTTTGCTCATCACCGGTGTAGGTTTATTGAGCTTGTGGTTGATGTGGAAGTTTTCTGTATTACTTATTTATCTTGGGGTTTCACTCATCCTCAGCTATATGCTCGACCCAATAGTGAACCGTATGCAGGCCGGGGGCATGAATCGAACGCTGGCAATATTGCTCGTTCTAACCTCTCTTATTCTTCTTATTATTTGGGCTTCAACTACTATTTTACCGAATATAGGTAATCAGGCAGCCCGTCTTGCACAACAGTTCGATTTAGATACCTTGGTTTTTATTGCGCGAAATGTAGAAGATTATATATTACAGGTTTTTCCTTTTTTTGACCCCGGTTTCTTAGAACGTGGAATAACATCTTCTTTTGACTCATCTTTAGAACTAGGAAATTTTCAGGAAGTTATTGGCAATATTCTTGGCGTATTTACGAATGTTTTTTTTGCTGTTTTAATCATTCCTTTTACAACGTTCTTTTTCTTAAGAGATGGGGCAAAACTAAGGAGGGGAATTCTACAATTAGTCCCCAATAAATATTTTGAAACCTCATTAACCATTATATCAAAAATCGAAACACGGTTAGGTTTTCATTTTAGAGGAGTAGCCTTACAAAGTACACTTGTTGGTTTATTATCATGGATTTTACTGTCTATTGCCGGACTGAATAATTCGTTATCGGTTGGTATTGCAATAGGGGTCGCAAACACTATTCCTTATTTCGGTCCCGTTTTTGGCTATTTATTATCTATAGTTATTGCTATTATCGAAACAGGAGATTTTTCACTTGTTATCAACTGTATTTTAGCGGTTGCTGTAGTTCAGATTTTAGATAATATTGTTTTTTATCCGGCTATCTTTTCCCGAACGTCAGAGATTCATCCGCTATATGTACTTTTTATCATTTTAATTGGTGCCGAGTTGGCAGGGCTACTTGGTATGCTTTTAGCGATTCCAATTGCAACAATTATAAGGGTAATTATTACGCAGATTGCCTGGAGTTTTAAAAACTATCACGTATTCAAATCCAATGTCAACACAGGTAAAACTTAAGCGGCTGCCCGTAAAAGGCACTATAGGAATTTTTGGACCATCAACCCCGGCAGAGGTAGATAGGTTGGAAAGGGGTATTAAATACGTAGAGGGGCTGGGATATAGAGTTAAACTAGGCAAAACCTGCAAAAGTGGATTGGATTATCTAACAGCTTTAGGAAAAGATAGAGCCGATGACTTGCACAATTTAATTGATGACAAACAAGTTGATGCC
>PXCK01000036.1 GCA_003566635.1 Balneolia bacterium
CTGGAAAACCAAGTTATTCTTGGTGTTGATATGGAAAGAATTCTTGAAGAGTTTATCAATCGCCTTGATGCAGGTGAAATAGAGTTAAGAGGTAACTAATTATGTTAAAAATATTCCCGGTTTTATTAGTTCTATTTATAAGCTTAGGAACTGTTTCTAATTCGACAGCATCTGATTTGTTGAGCGGAAATGAAACAATCCTTGAACTTAACAAAGAAGACGATACCTCAAGACCTTTGGCTGTAATCAGAAGGTTCAACCCGGATGTTTTGGTAAAAAGGTTAGAAAATGATTGGGTTGAAGCCGAAAATGCAAAACCCTTATTTAATGCTGATTCTTTAATTACCACCGAATCCGGTTTTGCCCTCATTCAGTTTTTAGATAACAGTACGGTTAGAATGAGACCAAACTCTCTACTTGTTATTGGCGGTGATTCAAGTACAAGAGGGAACACAACTAAAAATATTTCACTTGATGTTGGAGAAATATTCTTCAACGTAACAGGCATTGGTTCATCTACAGAAGTTAATACACCAAGTGCCGTTGCTGCCGTTAGAGGAACTCAATTTAGTACAACCGTCGATGAAGATGGTGGAACAACTATTGTTGTGTTTTCCGGCTCCGTTGTAGTATCTCCGGTCAATGGTTCCGACGAAATTGAACTTGGTCCCGGTGAGAGTGTTTACGTCTTTCCTGATGGCATTACATATGAAATTACATCACTAACACCTGAAGAATTAGAAGAGTTACGGAATGAATTAGAAAGTGATCCGGCTATTGATGGACCACGATTCATTGAACTACGCTTTATCAATGCTGATGGTGAGATTGAAGTAATTATTATTGAATTTGATGAAAACTAATATAAAGGGGCAAGGTTGCCCCTTTTATTTTACTTCCACTTTTATAGATTAAATTGTTTACATGAAATATCTTTTGCTAATTGGTATTTTTATTGTACTGATGTTAGTTCCTGCTAATGGTCAGTCTCTGTTGCATCAACAACCTATGTTTCTGTCAACTCAGGATGCAAACCAACTGGAGTTCCGTAGTTCAGGAGTTTCTTTGTCTTCTGTATCTGATGCCTATTTTTTATTTAGATATACCGGAGAAACAAATTTCAAGCAAATTCCGGCAACCATCGACAACAGTACTGTATTAGTAAGTTTTACTCCTGAAGCAGACCGTGGCTCAGAACTTGAATATTTTTTGGAATTGGAATTTATTGATGGTAATCGACTTACATTTCCCGAGACCTCTCCCAGAAATAATCCTGTTACTGTTAATATTGTTGAAGAGTCTTCGGCTGAGATTTCAGGTTATTCCGGTATAGAATACACAATATTATCACCGGAACCGGGAACAACCATAACCGAAGATGATGCCGTTATTGCTATTGCATTATTTTATGAGAACGATAATGAGGAAGAATACAGTCTTTCAATATTGATTAATGACACGGATGTATCAGATGATGCATTCATGTCGCCCTATTTGATAACTTACGAAGCAGAACGTGGGACTTTGGCAGGTTTTACAACATTCTCCATTATTGCCGAAAAAGATGGAGAGTCAATTGAAATCGTAAGTTGGTCGGCTACAGTAACAGATCGAAGACGAACAGTAGATTCGATGTTAGCAACCGATAGAAGAGTTGCTGTATCACCCATACAAACTACAACTCCCTGGGTTCCAACAGGGCAAGTAGAGGTTACAGCCAGAAGTCAATCCTTTGCAGGTAATGATACAGAGATGGCAAGAGCAGGTTTTAGGATGTCAGGCAGAGATGGCGATATTAGATATAGTATCAACGGTAATTTTACTACTCAGGAAAGTAGTCGTTTACAACCTCAAAATCGTTATGGTGCAGAAATCTACGTAAGTAACTGGTTGGAGCTGCAAGCCGGGCACATTTATCCATCTCTGAACCCATTTTTGATGTCAGGCAGACGTATGTTTGGTGTAAACACCGAGTTGAGAGCCTTGGATAATCGGTTACAGTTCCAATTTTTATATGGAGCAATGTCCAGAGCTATCTCACCACGTTATGGCGACCTGAGTGTTCAAACTATTACGATACAAGATCAAAACGGTAATCCTGTAACTGATGCAAATGGAAATCCTGTTACTGATTTAATCTATACCTTACCACTTGAACAAAATGGTTTTGGTACCTATCGTAGAGATATTGCCGGTTTTAGAATTGGTGCAGGTAATCAACGTACATTTGCGTGGAATTTGCACGCAGTTCGAGTTGAAGATGATGTGAACTCGATTAATATTTTTCGAAACTTTAATGATTTAGATAATGAAACCCTTTCGTCTCTCACACAAGCAGAAAGAGAAGCGTTGGAAGAGAATATTGGTGCCTTAGATATCAGAAGGGGTGCACAAGCGCCTATGGGAAACTTTGCTATGGCTACCGATTTTCAATTTAGATTTGATGAGGGTAGAGTCCGATGGAGAACAGATGTAGCAGCAAGCCTGACAAATAACGATATAACACGTGGTGTATTAACTGCTCAACGGGCAGAGGAATTAGGCTTTGATATAGGCGATGATGCTTTAAGGGCATTTGACAGGTGGTCTTGGTTGATCGTCATCAACGAAAATATGAACTCGTTGCCACTGCAACTTCAAGACGGAGAAGCATCTGTATTTTTTCCTGCGGGTATATTTATGGGTCAAACCGATTTGAACCTCAATTATTATGGTCACAATTTGAATATTATGTACAGATACATTGGCCCGGAGTTTAATTCGTTGGCAAGTATTGGTCAACGCACGGATATTCAAGGCTACACTATAACGGATCGATTCAGGGTGGCCAATAACACACTTTTCTTTACACTTGGACACGAGATTCTTTGGGATAATGTAACAGGAACGCGTGATGCAACAACCTCTGCAATGACTAACCGTGCAAATATTAGCTGGTACCCTATGACACCAAATACGCCTAATATCTCTGTAGGTGTTCGTCATAGAATCCGTAATAACAATGTTGATAGAGTAAATCCGTATTTACCCCAAAACCTGTTAAATGCAGCTGTAAGAAATGCAGTATTGATTGCTGATGATATAGATATTTTACCAACACCACGTGATAACGCAACTCTACAACTTAATGCTGCAATAACTCAACCATTTGAAGCATTTAATCAAGATCATGAATTGAGCTTTAATGTAGCATATTTAAATACAACCGATAATGTATTTGAGTTTGGAGATTTTAATAGTACTTCTTTTGGAGTTCAACTTTTAACTAACTATTCTAATGTAAGAATGCGAACAAGGTTTGGAGGGAATATGATGTTTTCTGAATCCTCCGGTGGACTTACAACTGTAGATGTTATGTCGATAACAGCAGGTATGGATTACAGGTTACTACAAAATCGACTTACGCTAAACCTTGATGCTGCACTTACACTGAACGAGAGTAAAACAATTCCATTGGTAACACGCACATTTACTCCTGCAAATATTGACCAACTTAGTGCAGAACAGCAATTATTGTTGCTTTATTATGCTGCTGATGACAATCAAGCTAATTTTCAGGAGTCAGATAACACAACCATATTTTTTAGTGGTGGTGCGCGCTATGCAATTAACAGCAATAATGATGTAATACTGAACTTTAATTATTCATCAATTACTAGTTCATTTGCCGGGTTGGATATTCCAAACGATCATATGGTACAGGTTCGATATGTAACCAACTTCTAAAAAATGCAATTGCCCAAACGCCTAATCAAGCTTATTGTCGTAATTTTGCTGGGTTTCGGCTGTTTTTTATTTACATTGGTCGTTTCTTCCACAACTCCATTCAGAACACTTGACTTAAAATTTTTAGATGTACTTTTTGAGTTGAGAGGCTCTCAGGATGTATCTGAGTCACCTATTGTTTTGGTTGCAATTAGTGACCAAGCTGATAGTGAACTCGAGGGTAAATGGCCTTGGCCAACAAGTTATCATGCTAAATTGGTAGAAAATCTTAACAGGGCAGGTGCCAAAGTTATAGCATTTGATGTAATTTTTAATCAATTTGACGAGTTTGATCTTGCAAACGATTCACTTTTTGCCGCAACAATGGAAAGGTATGGCAATGTTGTTCTGGCAGGAAATATTGAAGTTAGCAGGGTGGGGGGGCAATCACAAAGCATTCAACTTGTCCAGCCAAATCCGCTTTTTCGCGAGAGTAATCCGAATCCATGGGGGTTTGTATCTGTTGAAACCGACGCCGATAGTTTCCTTCGAAGATATATCATATCAAGAACACATCTTGGGCAACGTTATTTCTCTTTCGGCTTAGAAACCATTCGGCATTACCTTGGGCTTGAAGAAATTGAGGTCAGTACAACCGACAGATATTTTGATCTTGGTTTTACGCAAATTCCAAGATATACTCCCAATACAATGCTTATAAACTTTGCCGGACCGCCACTTACATTTCCGGAATATAGTTATGAACAAATAATTGACGACTCAGACTTCATAACTTTAAGCGATAGAGAGTTTTTTGGAATTAATCACCCGGAAGAAAAAGACTTTGGAACATTTGATGACCCTGATTTTGGGTTGCTTTATACTGATGTATTTCAAGATAAAATAGTTTTAATTGGAGCTACAATGCTTGAGCTACAGGACTATTATGCTACACCATTTGCTCCAACCAGAAATATGGCAGGATATGAAGCACATGCAAATGCTATTCATACAATATTGTCTGAAAATTATTTGTACTCCCTACAGAATACAAACCGATTACTTCTCATTTTTCTAATTTGTATTCTTACCATGTTTGCAGGTATCTATTTAAAGGCACTTTATGGGTTTCTTGTTACAACGCTTTTTGGTATATCAATACTACTAATAGTTTATTTTGCATTTGTGGGGAACAATCTTGTAATTCCGATTGTCTCACCGGTATTAGGTTTATCTGTGGCTTTTACAGTTTCTGTTGTATATAATTTTGTTGTCGAGCAGCGTGAGAAAAATCGTATAAAGGGAATGTTTGGAACTTATGTTTCGCCTGAATTGGTAAACAATATGGTAGAGAGTGGGGAGCAACCAAAACTTGGTGGTGATGAAGTTTTTATCACAGCTTTTTTTAGTGATATTCAATCATTTTCTGTTTTTTCGGAACAGTTAAGTCCAACGCAGTTAGTTGAATTACTAAACGAGTATTTAAGTGCAATGACATCAATTTTAACCTTAGAACGAGGTACATTGGATAAATATATCGGCGATGCCATTGTCGCATTTTTTGGAGCACCAGCGTATGTAGAAGACCATGCATTGAGAGCATGTGTGACTGCTCGAAAGATGATTAACAAGCAAAGCGAATTAAGAGAAAAATGGGCTAACGAAGGCGATAAGTGGCCGGACGTAGTTTCAGTTATGCAAACTAGGATTGGAGTCAACACTGGTAATATGGTAACCGGAAACATGGGGTCAGAGTCCCGATTTAATTATACCATGATGGGCGATAACGTAAACTTAGCTGCTCGCTGTGAAAGTGGTGCTAAAGCCTATGGTGTTTATATTATGGTAACTGAGGATACTAAAAATGAAGCTGAGAAATTCGGTGATAATTGTGTATTCCGTTACCTTGATAAAATAATTGTCATGGGACGATCAAAACCTGTTAACATCTATGAGATTGTTTGTTTTAAAAATGAAATTACCCCTGAAATTGAAGAATGTATCAACAAATTTGAAGATGGATTACAAGCCTATTTTAATCAAGATTGGGATGCCGCTATTTCATTATTTGAGGAGTCAGCTAAGATTGAAATTTATCAACCTGATAAGGTAAAGGGAATTAAAACGAACCCTTCATTGGTCTTACTTGAACGATGCCAGCAAATGATTCAAAACCCTCCTGAGAAAGATTGGGATGGAGTTTTTGTGATGAAATCGAAGTAGTTTTGAGCCTGCCTGCCTGCCTGCCTGTCGTCGGCATACAATTTTTGAGATTTTTCCTGACTTCCGCACTTTTTTCAGTGAATAATCCGGGTCAGATATCCAATCAGGTGCTAATATGAGAAACTCAGCAAAAAAGTAGGTAGCTCTACTTGAATATAAGTTTGGATATAATTGGCCTGAATTGTCTAATAACAGACTCAAAACTTCCAACTACTCCTAATTCCTCAAAACATAATCACCAAAGCCTGTTGTCGCCTCAAATACAAAGCGTCTGCTACCATACGTCCATACTTCTGTGGCTGGTGCATTTGTCGGGAAAAAGCGCTCAATTCGGTCTGGCTCGCCATTACGAAGAAAAACTTTTCCTCTGTCAGACTGGAAGCCGGGTGTGTTTGGCGTACTGAAACGCCTGAAAGCTTGATCAACTCGAGAAAAATATTCTACCATGAGAGGATTGAAATATCTCTCAGGCTCGGGATCTCTTTCATTCCAAAATTCACGGAATTTTCGCTCTCTTGCCTGTTGATTTCCCCTGCGAAGTTCTCTAAAAGTGTCCTGATCTAGAATTGGTTCCATATTAGCTATAGCAACATCAACATTAAGTAAACTGCGTGGGATATCAATCCATAAGGTTTGAAAAGCTCTTGAAGCTATTTCTGTTTCGCCATCAAATATAACAACTTCAAAGCCTGTGTTACGGAATCGATTATTTGGAATCGTCATGTAGGCATAAGAAAAAGTATCACCACCGGCAAACCGGACCACATTTTGGGTGTTTTCGTGATTTTCGATTTCAATTTTTCCGGCATTAAACAAATCATCAGAACTAAATGCTTGTTCGAAAACTAAATCTCTACGAGTAACTTCTGATTGTGAGCGTTCAGCTTCAAATACTTTAACTCTTAGGTTATCACTACCAACACCATCAGGAATCATAAAAAAAAGTCCAAAATCCTTGGCATAGGGAATTGCCCTGCCAAGGCCTAAAGTTGAAGCTCCTTCAGTTGGTGTATCACTCACACTGGAAAAGAAAATTCTTGAGTCTCGGCCGGTACGGTCAGTTATGGTAAACTCTCGAGCTAATGAGCGGAAATCCCTATTAATACCATCTGTTCTTAGTCGAACTGAGTAGTGGTAGGTTCCGGGGGGTAGGTTCTTTTTAACGACGCCGGATACAAATTTATCGGTAGAGCTTGTTTCGTCAAAACTTGATGCTGTAACTCTTTGAGTCCAAAAAATACGATCCAAGAAAGATGTACTAAGGCTTCTATCACCCGATGGTAATTCACCTTCTCTTATAGTAATAATCAGTTCGGTTTCGGAGGCGAAAGTCCCGGAACCGGAACTTCTGAACTGCAATGTATTGTAAGGTATTTTAAAATCGAACCACACAGTTGTTTCATCATTTTCAGAAGACTTAACCGTGTGATAATCTAAAAAAATAGGTGGTGCTATTGCTCGGTTGGCAAGTTGGAAATAACTAACCCTTGATTGCGCATGAGCCGCAGGTGCGAAAAAATCAAAAAGAAATAATAATATGGCAGTTGCAATTAGCGAATATTTAAGTGCGTACATCAGGTATTTGATTAACTTAGTTATTAATTTGTAAGAGAACGTATGTGTTTCAATTGTGGTATGAATATTCAGAATTTGAAAATATGAATTGAAATTTCCATTCAGAAACCAATTTAAGGTAATTGGGGGTTTTATTTTATATATTTGCGCAACCAATTATCAAGCTAAAAAATTCAGACTAATAATGAACGGATTCGACACAATTTCGGACTACATCAAGCATTTAGACAAACTGGAAGCCGTAATAAAAAAAGGCGGTGGTGAAAAAAGGATTGCAAAGGAGCATAGTAAGGGTAAACTAACAGCAAGGGAGCGGGTAGCAAAGCTACTCGACAATCCTGATTCCTTTGATGAAATAGGCCTTTGGGCAGGCTATGGAATGCATGAAGATGTTGGCGGATGTCCCGGGGCCGGGGTAATTACGGGGATTGGAAAAGTTTCAGGCAGATTATGTATGATTGTCGCAAATGACGCAACCGTTAAAGCCGGTGCTTGGTTTCCTATCACCTGTAAGAAAAATTTACGGGCTCAGGAGATTGCAATGGAAAACCACCTTCCATTGATTTATTTGGTTGATTCTGCCGGTGTGTACTTGCCTATGCAAGATGAAATTTTCCCCGACAAAGAACATTTTGGACGTATTTTTAGAAATAATGCCATCATTAGTGCAATGGGGATTCCACAAATTGCAGCCATAATGGGGAGTTGTGTCGCCGGTGGGGCATATTTGCCTATTATGAGCGATGAAGCTATGATTGTTGACGGAACCGGAAGCGTGTTCCTTGCCGGTAGTTATTTGGTAAAAGCTGCTATAGGCGAAAATGTTGATAATGAAACGCTTGGTGGTGCTACTACACATACTGAAATAAGTGGTGTGACCGACTACAAAATGGAAAATGATGATGTCTGTTTGGAGACTATCCGCGATTTGGTTGGTAAACTTGGTCCCATGCCTAAAGCAGGGTTTAATAGAATCGAATCCGTTGAACCGGAATACAGTGCTGATAAAGTTACAGAAATTTTCCCCGTAGATCGTGCCAAACCTTATGACACATACGAGTTGCTAAAAACCATTGTAGATGCCGGTAGCATCACAGAGTTTAAAAAAGGATATGGGCAAACCTTAATTACGGCTTATGCACGCATTGACGGTTGGAGTGTGGGTATTGTGGCTAATCAACGGAAAGTTGTTCGCTCTAAAGCAGGTGAAATGCAAATTGGAGGAGTGATTTATTCCGATAGTGCCGATAAAGCCGCACGATTTATCATGAATTGTAATCAGAAAAAAATTCCGTTGATATTCTTGCATGATGTAACGGGATTTATGGTCGGTAAGAGAAGTGAACATGGTGGCATTATTAAAGATGGAGCAAAAATGGTAAATGCCGTAAGCAATTCGGTAGTTCCTAAAATTTCCATTGTTGTAGGTAACAGTTACGGAGCAGGGAATTATGCTATGTGCGGAAAAGCTTATGACCCTCGTTTTATTTATGCGTGGCCAACTGCTAAAATAGCGGTAATGGGTGGTGCACAAGCCGCAAAAACCCTAATGCAAATAGAGGTAAGTGCTATGGAAAGACGGGGACAGGTGCTATCTGACGACGAAAAAAAGGATTTTTTAAAAAAAATTACCGAGAAGTACGAATCGCAAACTACGGTTGAATATGCTGCGGCTCGCTTATGGGTAGATGGCATCATTAAACCTTCAGAAACGCGTCAAAAAATATCAACGGCAATAGAGGCTGCAAATCATAATCCTGAAATTCCGGAGTTTAAGACAGGGGTTATACAGACTTAGGTTGTTGGGGAATTGGCAGTGGCGTGTTCGAACTTGTTGATAAATACTTTTTAATTCACCACAGAGGCACAGAGAATCGGAGCGTTTTTATAATGTTTGATCGTTAGTAAATGATCGGTAAACAACAATTGAATTTAGCAGTTTCAAGATTTTAATTACTCCAACTTTACACCTTAAAACAGAAATAATGGTACTAAAGCCTTATCTTTGGTATCTAAAAAAGCGCTTTTAAATCAATCAATCAATTAAATATGGCTGTTTCGGAAAAAGTAAATCAACAAACGAAATCAGATTCTCCGGTTTATCAAGTGGAAGTCTACAAACCTAAAAACAAAGTTCGGTTTGTTACAGCAACAAGTCTTTTTGATGGTCATGACGCATCAATTAACATAATGCGACGCATCCTCCAAAGTAGCGGAGCTGAGGTTATACATCTTGGCCATAACCGCTCTGTTGGGGAGATTGTTGATTGCGCCATACAAGAAGATGTTCAGGGTATAGCCATAAGTTCATATCAGGGGGGGCATATCGAATTTTTTAAGTATATGGTTGATTTACTGCGTGAGAAGGGTTCGCCACATATTCGCGTTTATGGCGGCGGCGGGGGAGTAATTGTTCCATCGGAAATAAAGGAATTACACGATTACGGAATTGCCAAAATTTTTAGTCCAGATGATGGGCGTGAACTTGGGCTGCAGGGTATGATAAATACCATGCTTCAGGAATGCGATTTTGAAACAACATCGTTTGATGATATTGACATCGATGAGATAAAAGATAAGAATCCGCGGGTGTTGGGTCGAGCCATTACTGCTCTCGAAAATGAAAAAAATGATTTCATTGAGCTAAGTGATGGAAACCTCATCCACAAAAAGAGTAAAAAATCTGTTGCTACAAAAAATGGTAAAGTCGTACCGCTTATTGGAATTACCGGTACAGGTGGTGCAGGAAAAAGTTCACTAACGGATGAGTTGGTTCGCAGATTTTTAACTGAGTTTGACGATAAAACGATGGCTATCATTTCCATTGATCCATCAAAGCGAAAAACAGGAGGGGCTCTCTTGGGCGATCGAATTCGCATGAATGCGGTTTACAATGAGCGTATTTACATGAGAAGCCTTGCCACGCGTTCATCCCATAAAGCAACAAGTAATGCTATAAATGGTGCGATTGAAGTGTGCAGGTCGGCCGGATTTGATATGATTATCATCGAAACCAGC
>PXCK01000174.1 GCA_003566635.1 Balneolia bacterium
GTAAGGTTTAAATTTACGTTTAAACCCGGTTGAACAAAAAAGTAGGTGTCTTTGGTTTTGGGGAGTTCTATGTTTCTATCGTCAAAGCGAACTTCTCCGGAGCCAATGGTAACCTGTGTGCTAAAATGGATTAGCTTGCGAGTACTGTTAACATATTCCAGTTCAAACCCATCGTACTTTGTTCTTAATTCAGCATTAGAAAATTCCGGTGCTAAGCCAATAGGGCTGAAATTAGTAGCGGTACGATAACTCCCATAACCGATATTAAAGGTATGGTTTGGACGGAAATTAACCACAAATGCACCTCGTGTACCTCTCAAGTACACAGCTTCTCCATTGATATAAGATACCCCATATTGCAAGGCACCAAAACCACCATAGTCTACATTTCGATCGAATAAAGTTTCGGTTCGCTGTTTATTTTGAACGACAACACGGGTGTCTTGAGCAAAAAGCTCAAGGGGTAAAAGCAGAAAGGTTGCTGTAAATATTAGTAGAATATATTTCATTAGAATGATCCGAATTTAAAAGTTAATGTTGATAAAGGTCCACTAAAATCTTTGTCACTGAATCCACCGAAATCAATACCGCTTGTAAGTCTGTAGTTAAACCCAAGCATAATCCTAAAGAAATGGGTTACGTTAAGCTCGGCATTAATACCGGGTTCAAATACAAAGAAAACCTGGTTAGAATCAGAAACATTTTCATTTCCATCTCTAAGAGTTATACCTCCGGCACCGATATGTGTTCCAACAGTGAAGTGAATTAATTGGTTATACCGATTGTAGTATTCAATTTCGAATCCTCCGTGACCAATGGTGGCAATATTTTGATTTGCCTCTTGTGGATTTGGAGCTAAATGTTCGGTAACAAGACCATACCCACCACCACCAATTGACAGGGCATGTACATCATCGATACCGATAAACCAGCCACCACGACCGCCAACCCAAACGCCAAATTCGTTGTTGATTGAGTCGAACTTTACAACGGGACCGCCAAACCCACCATGACGAACGTCACCACTGATTAGTGTTTCAGTTTGTTGGGCTACCGCCGGCAGAAAAGAAAATGGAAGGATAATTAATAATAATAATGTTTTCATAATAATCATGAATAGTTTTAAAATTGAACATCACTATACGATTATTGTGAAATTGGGTTTCGGCTAACAGAATGAAATAATCTGAAATCGTTAATTTTGGATGAAATAGAGGTTTTGCACCCAGCCTAACTAATCCTGACTATTGCAAACCGTCCATAGTAAACATTTTGATAAGTTTTTTTTGTAAAGGAGTTTTTAACATAAGTCCAACTCCTATATTAAGTACTGGTGTTTTCCAACCCGACCGACCCATGTACATATTAAAAAATGCACGATTGGCAGCTTCCCTGGCCTTTGAGCGGCGTTTATTATTGTAATTTTGGACATTTTGCTCAGTTGGGGCTGCTAAAACATTAACTAAATCAGCACTATCTAACCAACCAAGATTCATCCCTTGTCCGCCTATAGGACTAATAATATGAGCTGCATCACCTGCTAAAAAAACACCATCCTCATACATTTTTTCAGCAAGATAACGCTCAACCCCAAATGAACTCATCATAGAGTTTGTAGAGACATCAGGAGCTTTCCCAATTCTTTTTCGTGTCATATCAACCAATAATTCCGGTTCTGGGTTTTCATGCAACGTATGGGTTTTTATCACCCATCTTCGCTTATTCTTGCCATGGGGAAATGATTCGATTAAACCATTGCTGCCAAGGTGTACTTCCGCAATACTTCTGTTTCCAAGGTTATCTTCAAAATCACCCATTATATATGTATCAGAATAAGGTTTACCAACAAAGGAGATATTCGCAAACTCACGGACAAAACTATTCTTGCCGTCGCAACCTATTAAGTATTTACCAGTAATCTTTTTATTGTCGTTTATTGAAACACTGAAACCGTTTGTTAACCTTTTAATTCCCGATATATCAAAATTTCTAACGAGACAATCCGCTTTTAGCGATAATAAGTGTGTCTCTAACAATGACTCAGTAATCGATTGTGATACGGTAAGAATAAAAGGATATGGATGATTGAGTTCTGAAAAACTAATTTCACCAACAAACTTGTTTTCCACATAAGCATGACCGGTAGTGATTCTATTCCCAAAATTCAATAATTTTTCTTCAAGGCCAATTTTTTGAAATAAAGAGATTGATGGAGGATGGATTCCAATGGAGCGCGAGTGTTTGGATACTCCCGCTCTTTTTTCCAAAATTATAAAGTTCAGGCCTTTAATTGCTAAAAGGCACCCCAACATAAGCCCAGTGGGACCGGCTCCAATAATTATACAATCATAATCATTTTTCATACATAGCTAATAACCTAAAAGGAAAAAGACTTTTTACTTTCCACCCTTCACCTAATACATTCTCTAATTCACTTTTGATGTAACTTCTGCGAATAGATTTAAGTCCATCCGGACCGATAAATGAATTTCTGAAGGCTATGCTCGTTAACAGAAAATGCAGATAGTATGCTAAATAATTACGGGACAAATCATTGAATAAGATACTTTTATTGCATAACTGAATAGATGTATCAGCCAGTGTTTTTAATTCTTTTTCATTGAGGTGATGAATCACATGATTAGAAATGACAAAATCATAGTTTTTGCCACTTTCCAATATCTCTCTATCAGATGCCAGTAGGTAATTTACTTCACTGTCAGGATACATCTTATTAACAAAATCTAACGCTCGTTGGTCTGTTTCAACAGCTGTTATTGTAAGATTATATCCTTTATTATTGGCTAACTTTTGCATCATTTCAGGGATGTCGCCACCACCAAAACCTATATCCAATAAGGTGTTCTCAGAAGATTTACTTAATTGAGGAAGAATGAATCTATTAAAAACTCGTTGCCAACAACTTAGCCAGTAATTTATTACAGAGAAATTTTCATAAGTGCGTTCAAGCATTTCGTTATTACAGTTCGGGTCATCCATTAGTTCCCGAATATCCTTAGCCCTGTTTTGGAGAGAAATAATCATGCGTTAGGCAAGCTTTCTTCTGATTGAAGTATTTCCTTTTCTTTAAGTTTAGCAGGGAGTAGGTTAAAAATAGCACTTTCAACGGTAAGTCCGGGTCCAAACGCCATTGAGATAATAGGATGGCTTCGTTCAATCTGTTCTTCCAAAATTTCCTTCAATACAAAAAGTATAGTTGCACTACTCATATTGCCGTAATCAAAAAGTGTTTTTCTTGATGGAGCAAGTTGTTCTTCCGATAAATTTAATGAATTCTGAATTTTATCGAGTATAGCTCTTCCACCCGGATGAATTGCCCAATGCTTAAAGTCGCTTTTATCAAACTGTGTTAAATAAGGTGCTAACAAATCTTTAATGTTTGATTGTATGATGTCCGGAACATAGGTTGATAGTACCATTTCAAATCCATTATTGCCTATTGTCCATGCCATATCTTCTTCGCCTGTTGGGGTGAGATTTGTGTCTAAACTTGAAATCTCAAAAGCATTTGAATTAGATTTTGGTGATTTAGAACTAACAATGGCTCCAGCTCCACCATCAGCGAAAACAGAAGCAGAAAGTAAAGCATCGGTATCGGTTGTATATTTCAAGTGAAGTGTACAAAGTTCAACACTTATAACCATTACAACTGCATCAGGGTTGGAGTTACAGATATTTTTAGCCAGACGTAATGCCGGAAAGGCGGCATAACACCCCATAAACCCCAAGTGATAGCGGTTTGTAGTAGGAGCTAATCCCAAAGATTTCACAACAAAATAATCGGGCCCGGGGTTAAAAAAACCTGTGCATGATACTGTTATGACATCGGTGATTTCTTCAGGTTTGAATTTTGATTCATTCAATAGCTTTTTTCCAACATTCACAAATAGGGGTTTAGATTCTTTTGTGAATAATTCATTTCTCTCATAAGTACCGGGATTTTTCAAGCCATTTGATTCATCAAAAAATATACCTTCATTTTTTCCATGATTAAACTCCTCAATCACACAATGTCGCTTATTAATATCCGACATGGTATAAATCCTATGAAGTATACGGCTGACAGCAGGATTGTCTGAGATATTTGTCTTCATGAAATCACGGGCAAACTCCTGCGTATAGCAGTTATCAGGTACAGCTGTTTGAATGGTGTGTATGTACGCGGGCATAATATTGATTAGAAGTAAATAGGCGACTATAATTATATAACCTTACTGTGGTACATTACGTTTCAGAGTGATAACCTATTATGATGATTTTGCCAGCAGCTCTTCTCTCGTTTTATAATTTATGAGATACCAAAAACGGGCATTATGCAGTATTGCTGCAGTTGTAAGCCCAAAAATGAGTCCCGTCCAAAGTCCTCCGGGGCCGTATTCTAAATGTATTCCAAGAAAATATCCTGTGCCAAGCCCAACAATCCAATAAGAAATAAGGTTAACAACCATTGGCACAGTTGTGTCTTTTAATCCGCGTAATGCTGCCGACCCACTTACTTGTAGCCCATCGGAAATTTGAAAAATAGCAGCAAAGAAAATAAGAAAGACAGCCAGTTCTGTAAGGCTTTCGTCTGCTGTATAGATAGAAACTAAAAACTCCGGAAATAAGAAAAAAATAGTTGCAGTACAACTCATCAACACAGTAGCCATTGCAATACCGGTAAACCCGGATCTTTTAGCCGCTTGAAGGGATTTTTTACCAAGGTTTTGCCCAACTCGAACTGTAACAGCGCTTGCAAGTCCAAACGCAATCATAAAAGTAATTGAAGCAATATTTAATGCGATTTGATGAGCTGCTACGGCTTGGGTGCCAATATAACCCATTAATAGAGAGACAATAGCAAAGGTGCTAACTTCCATAGTTAGAGTAATCCCAATGGGGAAACCAAGGCGAATTAAGTCTTTCATGTATTGGAAATCGGGGAGTTTAAAATTCTCGAAAATGTGATACATCTTAAAATCTTCGTACTTCCAGGTGAAAATAATCATACAAAAAAACATAACAGTCATCACTATCATGGTGGCCCAACCCGTTCCAATAGCACCTAAAGCGGGGAACCCAAACTTCCCGAACATAAGCGTATAGTTACCAAGGATATTAAAGAATAAGCCTACAACTGCAATGTACATTGCCGGACGGGTTACTGAAACCGCTTCATTAAAATGTTTAACTGCTATGTAACCAAAAAAGAAGGGAATGCCCCAAGATGCCGCCTTTAGATACCCTGCTGCCAATACTATAACCTCTTGTTCAATATTTAATAGCTCAAGAACAGGCATTGCATTTCTCAAAATTAACATAGTCGGGATTGCTAAAATCAATGATAACCAGAGCGATTGCCGAACCGTTTTTCCAATTTTATCAAAATATCGGCCCCCGAAATGTTGGGATACAATGGGAGGAACAGCCATTAAAATTCCAACTCCAAACATAAAAACAGGAGTTAAAATACTCGAACCTAACGCTACAGCAGCTAAATCATTTGTACTAAGATTCCCGGCCATTACGGTATCTACAAATGCCATAGACATTTGTAAAAGATTGGCAGCGATAAGTGGCAAGCCAAGGTTTAAAGTTGTTGCCGCTTCTTTAGCAACGGGAGTACGAATGAGTGCGGGAGATAGGTAACGCAAGTAAATCCTGAAAGCTTGTGATTTAAAGGATGCTAAATATAAAGTTTTCTACACTAACAAATCATTACTTTTGGGTAATTGGTAATGTTATTCTGAATGTACTTCCTTTACCGGATTCTGAGCTTACAGCTATTGAACCTTTATGTGCTTCAATAATTTTACGGCTAATGGCCAAACCTAAACCGGTACCACTGGTTTTGGTTGAAAAGTTTGGTTTGAAAATATGTTTTTGATCTTCTTCGCTTATACCATACCCGGAATCGATAAAGTCGAAAACTACTGAATTAGATTCCTTTCTTAACATTATTCTCATATTGCATGTATCTCCGGAAGCTTCAATGGCATTTTTTATCAGGTTAATAAAGACCCGGAGGATTTCATCTTCAATTACTTCTATTTCAGGTAATTCGTTTTCTGCTTGAATTTCGAAAGTAGCTCCTGCAGTTTTATCATACAGCTCAATGGCAGACTCAATCAAATGAAGAGGACTTTTCAATGTAAAGTTACCTATAAGTGGTTTTGCGAATTTAGAAAATTGAGACGCAATGGTATTTAAAGATTCAATTTGTTGAATTAAAACATCGTTGAGTTTTCGTATCTCCGGCTTCATATCGTCTATATTGAAATCGGGGGAGGAAAGTCTCATTTGCAAATGCTGGATTTTTAGTTTCATTGGGGTGAGAGGGTTTTTAATTTCATGCGCAACTTGCTGAGCCATTTCTGCCCACGCAGCTTCACGCTCGGCTAAAGCCAGCTCTTCCCTAAGGTTTTTAAGATCCGAAATCATCTGATTGTAGGCCGCAGCCAGTTCACCAATTTCGTCGTTGGTTGTAACCGGAATTTTAGTATCTAAATTACCCGTAGAAATTTGTTTTAATCCAAATTGAAATTCCTCCAGCGGTTGGGTGAGTCTGCGTGACACAAACCAGGCACCACCTGTAAAAAACATAAATATGATGATATAAAAAGCGATGAGATAACTTGTGGTCTGCAAAAATTCTTCTTCAAATGCTGCCGAACGAATATAAGCCGGGATTCCTATTACATACCGAACATCACCATTTTCAATAATCGCTCTGTAACCCATTAGTACAGGTAAGTTTCCAACATTAATGCGCTGGTAAAAACTAGATAAGTTATTGTGGTTAATATTAAAATAGGTTTCAAAAGGAAGGTATTGGCTCAGGAGCATCAGGTCAAAGACTTCTCCTGCTGTTGAGTTAGAAAGCCTGTTACTTGAAAAAACCATTACGTCTAAATCACGCGATAAATCGTCAAGGACAGATGAAATATTGCTGCCTTTTCGTATTTGTTCCTCCAAAGCATTAAGATTGCCTGCTAACTCTTGTTCGGCTATGCGAATATTTTGACGCGTTACTATAAATTCGGTGACCAAAGCAAGTGAAATAAGGAATAAAAGTGTCGCCAAAAGGTAACTGTCTAAAATTCGATCATGAAATTTTTGCCTTGGCTTGGATTCTTTTTCCCAGTAAACTACCAATCGTGTTAAGTGAAAAATGGCAAGTAGAATTACAAGTAAAGAAGCAAAAAAGCGAAATCCGGAAAAAATAAAGTTTAGTATAGTTTGGTCTCGAACAATCGAGATTACTGTATTCCCGCCATCAGAGGAGTAAATAACCCTTCGAATTGGGATTGGGCTACTGCTTTTTTCGATTACGAAAGGTACTTCAAACCTTGTATTGTTAATAAATTGAACAGGATAAACGGGTGCCCTTGGTGCACTTGCTTTTCTGGTTAATACACCGTTAGTATATTCGGTTACAATGAAACGTCCCCAGTTCTCTTTATCACGTTCTTGAAAAGCCAAGGCATCATTTAGAGGACGCCCAAAAGTATTTCCTTCAACCAGCACAAAGGTAACAATCCAAGAGGGTTGTGTAGGAAAATCGGATGGGATACTCTGCAATCCTTTTACGAAAACAGGAAAACCGGTAAAGCGTTCATCGGTTTCAATAATTGGCAATCTCGCAAACGGACGCCGGAGAGAATTACGGATGAACTCTTTTACTTCATCGTGAAATGAGGTAGAAAAACGGTCGGAAAATGCCGTTTGAGAGCCAAAATCTGTAATTATATTAAGTCGGCCATCAAGAAGAAAAGCCATAATAGAATAAGATTCCCAATCAGGTTGGATAAAGTCATTTACTCTGGATCGGAACTGTGCTGCCTCGTAAATAGGAAAGGTTGGTACGGTTTCCAAATTTTGTATTTGCTGAATGATGGGATCATTAGCGATATTTTGAAGTAATTGGCGGGAAACCATTTCAGCTTGACTTGCATCACTACGGGCGAAATTTACAGCCATACGCTTCATTTCGGCATTTTCAAGTTCAACTTCTGCTTTAAAAAGTTGGGGAGATGATAAAACGACTACCAAAAATACAAGTGCTGAAATTAATCGTGGTTTAGGAACAGCTAAAACACCCGGTCTATAGTTCAAAATCCAGATAAATAGACCAATCATACCCAGTATCAAGAAGAAAAGACCGGGATAAAATAAGTCGCCATTAATAAAAAAACGAATGATGTAACCGGCTAAAAAAGAAACAGTAAAAACACTATGAGCAAAATTCCTTTTGACATGGAACTGAGATAATTGTAACAACTGAAGTGTTAATACAATTAAACCACCAACCATAAATAAACTTGAAAAATAAACAACCCATGTTTCTGCCATTGGAACAATTTGCAAAGACAGAATTTCTGTTTGAGTGTTAAAAACTGTATTGTATAGTTTGTCGATTACCCAAAAAGAGGATGCTCCAAATAATAAGGCATATATGCTGATTTCAGATATTGAGATACTCTTTATTGTTGCTTTTTTATCTTTCAAATGAAGATGAATAAATAAACTAATGAGAAGCATAAAGAATGCCTCCCTGAAAAGTTCAAGTATTAAAATGGTACCCGTAGCGGTACCTGCAAACAGCAAGCGAGGAATAGGTATTCCGATTCGGTAGAAAGTAAGCCAGACACAAAATGTAAGGACTGCTGCTAATATCCACTTGTACGTCAATTTACTGTTAGATAGCATCAACAAAACTAGCATGTAAAATAGCAGTATGCCTAAAAGCAAAAAACTATACCTGTACCAAATCATATTTTGATGCCAGGATCTGGCAAGTGCACGAAAATCTGCTGTACTCGCTGATACCTGTCCAACAGTTTGACCTGATTGAGTTTTCAATACGCGAATATTCGGCCCGGTATCAGCAATATCACCACTACCAAAGGTGAAGCTGACGGGATAACCGGTATCAGCCGCCCATTTTTCAGGTATATTTATTTGCTCTGTCAATAGCTGAGGAGTTGCACCTGACCTTAACAACAGTTTTGTTGTCACAATATCATATCTGTCGTTTCCTTCAAAATGACTAATTCCTGCAACTAAGTAGGTAACGTAGTTTGTTACCCGCACATCTACCCAAATATTCTGTAAATCGGTGAAAGGGAAATCTTGTTCCGGAATTCCCGTCCAGGCCAAAAGTTCACTATTTTTATATACCGATACTCCCCAAAAATTTTTGTCATTTTTTAACCTGTTATAGATCGGGACTTTGTTGTTTTCAATAGTAAAAACAGGAATTAATGAGTTTAAGAGTTGAGTCGTGTTCTCTACAAAGACAGACTCTTCATCCTTAAATGTTTGATAGGCATCAATAAGGGCATCTTCTATGAGAGTACTTTTGTTTTCTTCAAGAGGTCGTGCAAAATTCCAGTGTGTTTCTGAAGCAATAAAACCAATAATGCATACAGTAAAAACAGCAACCCAAAGGTTGAATAATCTTCTTTTCCCAAAAAAGAGATTGGATGTTGACACGTGGGTCTAATTTATGAAGTTACAAGGATATTGCTTACCGGTAAGTATTGTTAAAATGGCACCTGTTGAAAGTTCTCCCATTGAGCTTCTCGCTTCAGTTGTTGCACTGGCAATATGTGGTAATAAAACACAGTTCTCCAACTCACGCAGACCTTCTTCTAATCTTGGTTCGAACTCGTAAACATCAAGACCTGCAGCAGATATGGATTTATTTGACAAAGCCTCAACTAAGTCTTTTTCATTAACTACAGGACCGCGAGCTCCATTAATTAAAATTGAAGTAGACTTCATAACCTTGAAAGTATTGGCGTTCACTAAGTGATGGGTTTCATCTGTTAACGGACATGTAAGGCATAATATATCGCATGTTGAAGCCAAATCATTGAAATTTGGTACATATTTAACGCCAAGTTTGCGTTCAAGTTCCTTATCGAGCCGGTTACGATTCAAATAAACAGTTTTCATCCCAAAAGCTTTGGCACGTTTGCTAACTGCTTGCCCAATGCGTCCTAAGCCTACTACCCCAAGAGTTTTACCTGACAAGTTCATACCCAGAAAACCACTCGGATCCCACCCATTAAATAACTTATCACGCACAAAACGATCAGCTTGAGGGATATTTCTGGCTGTTGCGAGTAATAAAGCCATAATTCCGTCAGCAGTTGATTCGGTTAGAACATCAGGCGTATTTGCTACCTTAACTCCAAGTTTAGATGCTACATGTACATCAATGTTATTATAGCCAACAGCATAATTGGCAATGATCTTAAGGTTTTTTCCGGTTTTTATTACAGAAGATGAAACGGGGTTAGAGAGCATGGAAATAAGCCCGTCGAATTCAGCTATGTCATCAACTAGATTTTGTTCGTTATTGTAGAACCCTCTCTTTCCGATGGTTAATTCTACGTTTTCAGCAAGTTCTTGAGATAAGTTATTGGGTATAGGTTCCGTTAATAATACTTTGGGCTTCATGGGGTTTAGTCG
>PXCK01000044.1 GCA_003566635.1 Balneolia bacterium
CCTGTAAAAAATGCACTTTTAATGGATGTGTTTTTCAGCAGCTTCTTTACCAGTGTTGTCTTGCCGACCTGCCGTGCTCCATATATAACAAGAACCTTCCCTTTCTTCAGGTAATCGTTCAGGTTAACGGCTCTGTTGTACACTTGAATCATACTTTAATATACGCAATTCCTCCAATTTTATAAAACTAGAAGATTATAATTCTCTCAATTTAGTATAAATGCAGGAATATAATTCCTTCAATTTATATTAATTAGAGGATTTACTTTCGAATTATTTGCTTGATTAGCCATAAACACTCCCAAATTACTGTCGCACGCTAAGCACATTCAGTTCATTATCCAGTTCAACTATGGCCATTCCTATACCGATAGCAGTATCTTGATCGGGCTCTACAAACCTCAAATCCCTAATTATGACTTGCCATCCACTATCTAATTTTCTAGATTCATAAAAAGGAAACCGAATCCAGTTCATTAATCCGCGTACTTCCTGAGTGCTAATTGCTGCCTGCACTACTTCATTGGGCTCTTCGATTAGAGTGGGATCACCTATCAATTTAAAACTACCCGGCCTTGTCCAGTTTATTACAAAACGATAGTAGTGAGTGTCCGATGCTGCCACTCCTGTCCGAAGTAATGTTCGGGCGGGTAATGGGTTGGCCATTATCTGGTTAACTACTATTCCCTTTTCGCTGAAGTGCGCACGAGCATGCTTGGTTGTTAACGCCGATCCTGCAATCATAAAGCCGATGTAGAGCAGCAGTGCCGATAGCAGCACTAGAGCGATAGGCTGCGTGGCCCCTTGATAGCGCCCGGACCAGCGGACAATAATAATACAAGCTATGCCCACGAGCCAGATAGTTTTCATAGCCAAAGGCACAACATCTGCGGATACAACCAACGCGGTCGAAGCCGTACCCAGCAATATCCATCCACTGATACTTTTCCACGATTCAGACCGGGCTAAAACCACGCCGGCACCGGCAAGTAACCAAAACCAGGGATCGATAATGAACAAAGTATCCCCATAAAACCAGGTGTCATCGAACGGCATCAAAAGCCTGACACCATACGTATTCAGCCAATCCAGCAGGGGATGGCTCAAAACACCCAGGGAAGCAATTCCAAGCAAAACCAAGGGACGCATGGGCGGGCCTTCCCGTTTCTTTCCTTTGCGAAGTAATCGTTTCTCAATCAAGCGGTCAATGCCCAGCATCATTCCGGTCAGTAAAAACGGCCATATTAATAGAGCCAGAATACCGTGAGTCCATCCTCGGCGCACAAGCAGAGCATAATCGTTACTAACGAACATGGCAAGCGCATCCACATCGGGAATATTTGCTCCGATTATAAGCGTTGCCGTAGCCAGGGCCGTTTTTCTCTTAAGGCCGGCCTCGGCCATCGTAGCCCCGAAAAGTGTGTGCGCGATTGGATCCATTTAGGGTTTCATTGGTTTTAATGTGCGGGAGATCAGGTGTATTTCTTTTTAATGTTTCCTTTGATCAACTCTTTGTCGTCTTTAGTCTTTACAGTGTGAGCTGTTTCTAAAATTTTTAAGAGCCGTTTTGCTGCACTCACTTTTCCTTTTTTATTGATATTTACGCTTTCTTGTGACATCAATGTCAATATTTAGATTAATTTTGCCTTTAGCTGCGAGCAGACGTTTTCGTTTAGCCAGATCTATTTGTGCCTGTAGCGCATCCTTAATAAGCTGACTTTTTGTTTTAGCGCCCGTCTCACGCATTGCCTCTTCTATCAGCTCGCTGGGTATATCAAGAGTGGTTCGCATAATTATATATATTGATGCATGTTCATGCATGTATTTTAACAAAGCTGATTGAAAATTGCTATCTAAAAATGTCACTCCAACCGCTCTATCACCTCACCACACATCAGCATGGTCTCGGGCAGATACGGGTTGGCGATTTGTTCTTCGGTGCTCAGCCAATAGCTTCCTTCCCAGTCGAAGGTCATTGGGCAGTATTGCTGATAGACTACGCCTTCAACCCCGAATTGACGTACTGCTTTAATGAGTTCATCCGAAATGAATCGGAATTGGGTACGAACTTCATCAATATCATCGGCTTCGGCTAACAAATTACCATGTTGCGTTAGCGCAGCATACCTCTCCATCCACGCTTCATGTCCAGAACCCGGCAAACTATGCTCTCCAATTGCCTGTACCCTTTCTTTCATGCGAGTAAAAACTTCTACAGCCGGCTCAAATTCGGATTCCACCAGCGCGTCTTTTCCTATCAGATATAATTCGATTACCTCTGTAAGTTGACCTTTAAATGATTCTGGCACATCTTCAAAGCGCTCAATTGATTCGGAATGGTGCATATCATCATCCATTGAAACTCGGTTCATCATGCTAAACCTGTCAGCCAACTGCATTTCGCTATCCATTTTGAAGGCGCCGTGAAAGACCACCTGCTCACCTTCTTCAATGCCTTCTTCAATCACAAAATAGTCACCGGTTCTATGGCCGAGGGTAACTTCTCGCGCCTCGAAACGGGGGGAGTCGGCTTCCATATCTCTGACGTAGACAATGGATCGGGGACCAGTCCATAGCACAGCAGATGATGGCACCAAAATTCGCGCCTCTGAGTCAGCTACACCTATGTTTCCACTTAACAGCATGCCCGGACGTAATAAACCGTCATTATTTTCGGTCTGAGCCCTGACCCTAAGTGTTCTGTTAGCCGCGTTAAAGAGTGGCTCGACAAAGCTTACACTTGCGTTTCTTGTTTCTCCAGGTACAGCTTGCAGATTAAACGAAATATCGCTGCCGGTTTTAATATGAGATGCATCCCTTTCAAACACATCCATAATCAACCAAACCGATGACAAATCTGCTATTTCGAACAAGGCCTGTCCACGATTTATGTAATCATTTCTTGAAATATTTCTTGTGATTACCGTGCCGCTTGATGGTGCCAAAATATCAAAATCGTTTTGGACTTCGCCACGCTCGATAATTTCATCAATTTGGCTATCTGTTAATTCCCAAAAAGCCAGCTTTTGGCGAGCCGCACGATACAGTGCCGGACTCACATCGCGCCTTTTGTATGCTTCCAGCAATTCTCGTTGAGCAACGATTAACTCTTCTGAATAAACCCTTGCCAAAGGTTCTCCCCTTCTTACTTCTGCTCCTGTAAAGTCCACAAAAAGCTCGGTTATCCGCCCCGCAAAGTGAGCCGAAATAACGGATAATTTTTGTTCATTTACTTCAATACGGCCGGGTGCCCATACCAAATATTCGGGTACTTCTAAAATGGCAGGTGTTGTTTGAACCTCTGCCAACCGCATAGCCGATTCCGACATCACCATAGAGAAATCATCTTCCATGCCTTCGCCTGATGTAGCAGGAATTAGATCCATTGCACAAATTGGGCAAGTACCCGGTTCATCATCCCGAATTGACGGATGCATGGAGCAGGTCCAAACCGTACCATTACCTTCATCCTGAGATACACTATGGTCATGGCCATGCGAATCGTCTCCGCCACCAAAAAGCAGAAATGTGAGTAAAGCTCCGGCAATAAATGCTACAATTGGGTATAAATAAGTTGATTTCATTGGATTTTTCATAATTCTATTTCCTTGTACAAAGTGCGGCCGGTTACATATTCAATGCGAGCAACAGCGTTATTATGCTCGGTTATGGAGGTGTAATACATCATCCAAAAGTCTATGATTTGCCTTTGAAGCTGAATGATTTGTTCAAACCCATCACCCCTGAAACTATAAGATGATAGAGCTATTTCAAGAGCTTGTTCGGCCATTGGTAATAAATTTTCCATGTATAGTTCCTGGTCTCTTATGGCTGTACGTAGCTGTCTTTTTGCTACTTCCAGCTCGCTCTCCAAAGTAATTTCGGCATTTGCCCGAGTTTCGCTCACAAACTGAGACTCAAGTCTGGCGCGCTGTTCACGTGCCCTATATTTTCCCCGATATATCGGTAGATCCATGCGCATCATTAACTCTACGGTGTTTACTCGACCGGGATCACCAATCAATAAATCTCTGTTCATCACACCTACGCCCAGTTCAAAACCGGGGCGTCCTTCAAGCTGTGCACGGCGAATGTCCGTTCTTGCAGCATCAGCTGCACGGTCAAGTACCAAAAGCCCGGGATTTTCTTCTATTTGCGATACCAACTCTGAAAAATCGGGAACAGGTTCAGGATCAAATTCATACAAAAGATTAATCCTCGCATTTAAGTCTCTGTTTAAAAGGCTGTTGAATTCTTTTTGAAGACTCGATAATTCATCTTCGGAAGAATCTATCATACTTTTATATCTTGCAATTTCCATTTGAATACGAAGTGCATCAACCTGAGAACCTTGTCCAGTACCGAGTCGGCTCAATATTTGTTCTTCAAGGCTTTCGAGCAGTTCAATGGTTTCGAAATACACATAGATGTGATGTATCATCTCGTGCATTTCGTACCAAAGTGTCCGCACATTGTATATAAGCGCATTTTCCTCTTCGGTTACCTGATGCCTTTGAGCTTCTGCAAGTTGGTCGTAATACGATCTTGTAGCAGTAAGGCTCCCAAACCATGGAATAGGCTGCATGATTGATAATCTCATTCTATCTTCAGGACTCATTCTAGACCAAACATCGTACTCAAATTCAAGCATTGGATTCATCAAGGAACCAAATTGACGAGATTGCAACCCGGCAGATTCTGCCTGAATTCTTGATGCATTTATACCAGCATTGTTTTCAAGAGCTAGCATAATGTAGCCTTTTAGTATTTCCCGTTGTTCCTCCGGGCTGACTTCAAATGATTGAAACTGACCCAAAACCGGGATCATACCAATTACCCACATCACAAAAAAAGTAACCGTAATTAATTTTAGTTGATGAATCATAATCCTACCTCCGAAGTATCGGTTTGGCGTTTAAGTTTCCATTCAATCCATAAAGAAAAGAGGACGGGCACCATAAATAAGGTGATAACCTGAAAGAGCATCCCGCCAAATACGGGCACCGCCATTGGTATCATAATATCGGCTCCTTTACCGGTTGATGTGAGAATTGGTAATAAAGCCAGCAAGGTTGTTGCTGTTGTCATTAAGCACGGTCGAACTCTTCTTAACCCTGCCTGAATGGTAGCTTTGCGAATCCCTTCTATAGAATCGGTTTTAAGTTTTGCAAAGGATTGTTTGAGATAGGTTGCCATTACAACACCGTCATCAACAGCTATACCAAACAACACTAAAAACCCGACCCAAACCGCGACACTAAGATTTATGGTTCCGGTTTGGAGCAGCTCGGCTTGATTCACCCCGAACAGACTGAAATCCAGGAACCATGATTGTCCCCAGAGCCATAACATCACAAATCCACCCGCCCACGCCAGAGCGATTCCGGTGAAGATGATGAAGCTCATCGTTACCGAGCGGAACTGAAAATAGATCAGCAGAAAAATAACTAGTAAAGTTACAGGGAGAATAATCATCAACCGTTCTGCTGCACGTTGTTGATTGCGAAATTCACCTTCAAGAGTGAAACTTACCCCCGCCGGTACTATCAGGTCGCCATTAGAAATTCGCTCCTCAAGGTGTAATCGAACATTTTCTGCCGTTTCTACTGCGCTTATTCCCCGGGAATTGTCGAAAGTAACATAATTGACTAGAAACGTATTTTCACTTCTTATGGCCATAGGACCGGTTTCAAATCGAATTTCAGCCAGATCGCCCAATGGCACTTGATAACCGCCCGGTGTTGGTACCAAAATACGTTGCATGGCTTCCGGGGTGTTTCGGTATTCTCTTGCATATCGCACTCGTACGGGGTAACGCTCCCTACCCTCCACTGTGGTGGTGAGGGGCATCCCGCCTATTGCGGTCGAAATTACTTCCTGAACCGTTGCAACTGTTAACCCATAACGACTAATTTTTTGTCGGTCGATATCTATTTCGATATAGGGTTTCCCTACCGCACGATCGGCAAAAACAGAGGGAGCACGAACGCCTTCAACCTGTCTTATCTCATCTTCAAGAGCAAGTGAAAAACGATCTACCGATTCAAGGTCGGGTCCACTGACCTTCACGCCAATGTTAGCACGCATTCCGGTTTGAAGCATCACGATGCGCGTTTCTATAGGTTGAAGTTTAGGCGCTGATGTGCTTCCCGGTATGGTAGCAGCGGCAACGATTTCATTCCAAATGTCATCCGGAGAACGAATTTCATCCCGCCACTGACGATAAAAACGACCTCTGCGATCCGGAATCAATTCGCCATCATCATCGCGAACGAATTCACCATCCCTATCAACTTTAAAACGGACTCTTCTTCCCCTGTCATCGGTTTTGTATTCACTTTTATAGTTGATGACATTCTCGAACATGGAAATAGGAGCAGGATCGAGTGGTGTTTCAGCCCTGCCTATTTTCCCGACTACGGTTTCAACTTCCGGGATAGAAGCAACCCGCATGTCCATTTTCTTAACGATATCAATCACTTCTTCCATACCGGCATGTGCCATGGTGGTTGGCATTAACAGAAAAGACCCTTCATCTAACTTTGGCATGAATTCTCTGTCGAGACCGGGAAAGGTGGAATTTAGCCCTGACCAAAATCCGGTATCACGAATTTCCCATCCTACAGCTTCTGCAGATGATGCAACATAAAAAAAGGTTCGGTCGAAACCTCTCCAACTCATCAAGCCTATCAAAATAATGGTAGCCGGAAGAATGAAAAACACGGCTCTTTTTTCAAGAAACCAGTTGAGTATGGCTGAATAGTAATGAATGAAAATTCGGAATAGACCCAAAACAACGACAACAATCAATACAACATAGAAGAAGTTTGCCAGTTGAGAGTAGCCCGAACCCATGGGCAACCAGTTTATGGCAAGTAACCAGCCAATGACTACAAAAATTATAGCTGTATTGATAATATCGCGCCACTTTTCTGGTGATTTGGTAGCAGATGTTGCATACTTCCAATAAAAATTATTGGCTGCTAAAGCAAGCAGAACTACACCCGCCCAGGTTGCAATAAATAGTAATACAAACCCCGAAAAAGCCAGTAATCCGTTCCAGAACAAACGCGCTTTATCGGTTCCTGCTTTTCTGGAAAACAACCAATGCGCAAAAGGCGGAATCATGGTTATGATAATGACCAACGTTGCTATTAGCACAAAGGTTTTGGTGAAAGCCAGTGGACCAAACAGCTTTCCCTCGGCTTGCTCCAGCATGAAAACAGGCAGAAAACTTACAATGGTTGTTAGTAGTGCAGTTATAACAGCCGGAGCCACTTCCATTGTAGATTCGTAGATAATCTCGAGCTTGCTTTTTCCGGGGTTTGCTTCCTCAAGATTCCGTAACATATTTTCTGTTAGGATGATGCCCATATCTACCACAACACCAATGGATATAGCTATACCGGCAAGTGCCACAACATTGGCATCAATACCCAAATAGCGCATCATAATAAAACTCATCAATACGGCTACCGGTAGTAAAGCCGAAACTAAAAATGATGATCGCAGGTGCAGCAACATTACAATCACAACCAGGATAGTGATCAGAATTTGAAGGGTTAGGGCTTCCTCAAGTGTACCGAGGGTTTCGTAAATCAGACCGGTTCGATCATAAAACGGTACGATTGTAACTTGTGAAATTGTACCATCTGCGAGTTCTTTGGTTGGGAGGCCGGCAGCAATTTCTTCAATTTTTTCTTTCACATTTTCAATAACCTGCAGTGGGTTTTCGCCATAACGGGCCACCACTACTCCCCCAACTGCCTCGGCTCCTTCTTTATCGAGCATACCCCGTCTTTGCGCCGGACCAAGTTGTACACGGGCAACGTCTTTTATTCGTACCGGAACATTATCCCGAACGGCAATGGTACTTTCTTCAATATCTTGGATGGATTGAATGTAACCAAGACCCCGTACTATGTACTCGGCTCGGTTCATCTCCAGCGTGCGGGCGCCTACATCTACATTGCTGTTTCTGACCGCATTGGCAACATCAATAACGCTAAGGTCATACTCCCAAAGTGCAACCGGATCAACATCAATCTGATATTCGCGAACAAAACCACCGATGCTGGCCACTTCTGCAACACCCTGAGCTGCCGCAAGACCATAACGAACCTGGAAATCTTGAATGGAGCGGAGTTCATGAAGATCCCATCCACCGGTTGGGTTGCCTTCAGAATCGTAGCCTTCAAGTGTGTACCAAAAAACCTGTCCAAGTGCGGTAGCATCCGGACCCAAAGATGGTGTAACACCTTCAGGCAGGGTACCCGATGGCAAGGCACTTAACTTTTCGAGTATTCTGGCTCTACCCCAGTAAAACTCAATATTGTCTTCAAAGATGATATTTACGGAAGCGAAGCCAAACATGGAATTGCTTCGTATGGTGCGAACTCCCGGTAAACCCAGAAGTGCGGTTGTGAGAGGATAGGTGATTTGGTCGTCGATATCCTGAGGTGAACGACCGGGCCAATCTGCAAAAACAATTTGCTGATTTTCACCTATGTCCGGTATGGCATCAACTGCTACCGGATTTGTGGGAATGCCCAAATCCCAATTAAAGGGAGATGTAATCAATCCCCAGAAAACAAAACCAATAAGCAACAAAGCTGCTACCAATTTGTTTTCAAGAAAAAAACGAATGATGGAACTTAACATAACATTCAATTAATGGTGAACCATTGTGGCTCTATACTGAATAATAAACTTGTTGAGAAACTGAGGTAAGGGTTACAGACCTTACTAAAAAAGATTGCAGAAAAGGGTTTCCGCACTATCACGTTCTTATTGACGGATGCCGGAGGGTAGGCAAATATATATCAAATTAGAAACACGCAATTCCGGATGAAGGCGGGCGTTCCGGGAATTACTAGAGAATCTGAAATAAGATTTTGAGATTGGCTAATATCAAAGGTTGTTTCATTTAGTAGTTCTAAGGAAACAGATAAAAATAAAACAAAGTTTAAATCTTCAGATTTAGAATTAACCATTGATATAGAATCAAGGTTCATAAAATCTGATTGATACTCACAAGGGCATATTTTACATGGAAGCTTTTTTCCGTCTTCTTCCGAAGGATAATCCGGAATAGATGAGGAATCCCGCTGGGCTTCTGATGACTCAATAGGGCAACATGAAGTAGTTTGTTGCGCATTAACATCCATAGGAGCTGCCATCATACCACATACAATAAGAGTTGGCAAAATCACCATCCATAGTAAAGTTGCGGAGGCAAGCAGGTTTATATATTTCGAAAAAATATTCACAAAACAATAATACAAAAAACAATATTAAGTATCTATGACAATATAAAGTACAGCATTTAGTCCGAATTATTCACGAAAGCTTGAAATTTTAATCTTATACTATAAAAAAAGGCTGCTCCACTATCCGGGAACAACCTTTCTATGATTCGACTTTATACAAGGGTAACTAGAAATTCATTCGGAATAAGCTAAAATCCGATACCGAATCCAAATACAAAGAACATGGCTTCTGAATGAGGATTGGTTATAAGAGAAGTCGATACATCAATCGATAAATAATCACTAAGCTTGACTTCTTTTGATGCCGTTATTCCGGTATTAATGAATGCAAATGTGGAATTGCCATAAGCAGCCGATTCGACAGGAGAAAACCCACTAAAAAGTGTTAGTGAAACTTCTTCCACTTCGAATTCTAAACCTACTTCACCATAAACGGAGTTATCATCATCATTGTGGACAAAAATTCCACCCATCAGGTAATATCCAACCCCATTACTAAACTCCGAGGCAAAAGCCATTCCTACCTCAACAAAGTGGGCATCACCATCGAAATAGCTTACAGGGTCATCAGGGAAGGTGTAATCTGTTACAAAGAATCTTAAATCCCCGGCCGATGTTTCGAATGTATAGGATGCGAACCAGTCAATTTCAGTACCGGCAGGATCTCCATTTGTGGCATAAGCAGCCCATGCTCCTATTTCAAATCCGCCTTTGGTAAAGGTTAACTCGGGTTGGATGCTTGGAGAGTTTCCAAAATCAAAACCACGCCAAACATATCGGCTGTTAAAATCTACACCCAAACTAAATTGAGCGTTAACTTCGGTATTAACAATCATTGTGGTTAAGAAAACCAGGGTTGAAAGTTGTATAATGCGGATAAAACGGTTATAATAGTTCATAATTTTATTTGTTTAGTTACAGATAAGATGAGGGAGCCAACCCATCCACGAACCGGCTCCCTTTTTTTGTTTAGAATTTAGCAAGTTCGGGTGTAGGGTCACCATTTGTGTCAATTCCGGCAAAATTCGGGTAAGCACTTACACCATGTTCCGCAATATCCAACCCTGAGTTTTCGTACGCTTCACTTACTCTTACACCAATGGTATATTTAAACGCTGCGAATACAGCAAAGGAGAAGATGAAAGTGAAGCTCAATACTGCTAAAGTTCCAATCAATTGTGTAAGGAAAG
>PXCK01000180.1 GCA_003566635.1 Balneolia bacterium
CTCAACAACCGCGATTTTAAAAGCCATGGTATAATCGCGCTGGGTACGCTTCTTGGAACTTTGGGATTTGTTTTTCATAAAATAAGTCAATTTTGTGTCAACTTATTCTAGGACGGGACAATTGACAGAAAATAAAAATCGAATAGCTTTACAACCTCAACGGATAACGAATAGAGTAAATTATACCCAAACAACTTCACCCAATAAATTGATAATGATTTACTTAACTGAATTAAGTATTTTGATTTATGAATTAACACCACAACAATGCTATGCCATTTAAAATATCTATCATCATATTCTTTTTGAGTTTTGGGCTAATTCAGTTTGCGTTTGGCTTTCAACAATCTGCTTTATTTTCTGTTGTTGAAACCTTAAAACAAAAGCATTATGAAGATATAAACCCTACTGAGCTTACGCTAGATATTAGCTATAGTGTTTTAGATGCAATAATCATTGGCACAACTACTGAGTTCTCTGTCCCGGTCAACGATAATTATTTTATTGAATTTTCAATTGAAAGCAGCCGTATTAATGTATTAGGCACCCAAACAATAGTTGCCAGAAATGTAAGTGACCCTACAGGCTCCATTGCTATTAGTATGCATGATAACGTTTTAAAAGCTCGAATCTATGATTTGAATCATGGTAATCTTGAAATTATAAAAAAGAATGGGGGTTACCATCTTCGAAAAATAGATGAACATGATGAGCTAAGTGAATGTCCGGAAATCATGATCCCCGATGTAAGTTTACTTGCACAAAATATTTCAGCACCACCTGTAACTCACACAGACCTGCCTGCCATTGTTGATGTGATGATAGTTTACACTCCAAACGCTAATAGTTGGGCTAACGATAATGCTGGAGGAATTCAACACGTAATTGCTCAGTCGATGGAGAATGCTAATATTACTGCGCAAAACTCAGGTTTAGACCTGGAATTTCGTTTGGTACATGCTCGAGAAATTGACTATTCAGAATCGGGTAGCTCCTACACTGATATTTGCAGAATTACAACTAACGATTCATTTGAGCCTTGTACCGATGATAGGTTTAGTGACTTTCCCGGGTGGCCTGATTTTACCGGGTATATGGATGAAGTCCATGACTTAAGGGAATTATATGGAGCTGACTTGGTCGCATTATTCACTCAAATCAACGATGTTGGCGGATTGGGATGGCTTATGAGAGAACTTGACAGCGACTTTTCATCATTTGGGTTTTCCATCACAAGGGTACAACAAGCATCAGGTAGTACACATGTTCACGAAATGGGTCACAATATGGGTAGCATGCACAGCAGGCTTCAAAACAGCGCTGCCGCGGATGAAACAGGTGGATTATTCCCCTACTCTACCGGCTGGAGATGGAACGGAGAAAGTGGGCAACAATTCGTTTCGGTAATGACTTATGCTCAAGGTGCCCAGAGGGTATTAACCTTTTCAAACCCGGATGTTTTGTGGGATGGTGTTCCTACAGGAAGCTACGAAGGAGAAGGTGCGCCGGCCGATAACGCCCGTAGTTTGAGAGAATCAAAGCATACTGTTGCCTCATTTATGCCAAGAACAGTTGGCGACCCTATATTTGCAGACCTCCGGGAAGGCTGGAATATGATTAGCACACCTTACGATTTAACAAATACTGCAAGCCCTTCAATTATTCCGAACTATAATGAAGGTACGTTATTTGCGTTCGACAATAACTACCAAGTAGCTGAAGAGTTAATATATGGCTCCGGATACTGGATAAACGTATCGGATGCTGCTACTCCAGCTTTTATGGGTGTTAAACGAGATGACATAACAATTAGCCTTAACGAAGGATGGAATTTAATTGGAGCTCCGCGAATACCCATCTCTGTAAATCAAATTATTGATGAAGATAACATCTTAGAAACCGATTTAATTTTTACGTACGAAAACGGCTATATAACTACTCAAACATTCGAGCCTGGCAGGGCTTATTGGGTTTTTGCCTATAATACAGGAAGTATTTCCTTCGATTTTGATTCAGAAATACCTGCTTATACAATGCTTAATACCTCACCTCAATTTGTCGATATTGAAGAACGGGTTCTAGTTCGGTCAGGTAGCTTTTCGGCTGAATTAATCTGGGATGTTAAAAATATAACTCAACCAAAAAACGTGTCTTCACTACCACCTTTACCACCTGCCGGTGTTCCCGAAGCACGATTTTCAAATAACAGTAATTTGAGTCATGGAAATGTCGTTTCTATTCTGCTTAACCCAACTGATGAAGAGTATGAGTTTGACTTTAGCACCTTTAATCAACCGGTTATGGTATCCTATAATTACCAGGGTAAAACAAATGAATTCCATTTATCATCATTTGAAAATATTCTGAATATTCCGGGCGAGGCAGAAAAAGTCGAGATATCATTAATCGATGAAGCCCAACACGAAAAGCCTAAAAGCTTTAAATTGATGCAGAATTATCCTAACCCTTTTAATGCAACAACAAATATTGTGTTTTCACTACCCAAATATCAAAATGTATCACTTGACATATTTTCGATTACAGGGGAAAAAGTTCGAACCTTAATTAATCAAGAAATGACATCAGGAACTCATACAGTTTCATTTGATGCTTTTGACCTCTCTACAGGTATGTATTTTTACAGGCTCAGAGCGGGTGAATTCGTTAAAACCAGAAAAATGCTTCTACTTAAATAATTTCATGAAAAAAACGCTACTCTTCTTTCTGTCCCTTGCTTTTACACTACCCGTTTTTAGCCAGCAGTTTAGTTTACCCATTACAGTTACCGATGGAAACGGTGAACTAATTTTAACTGTGGGATTGCATCCGGATGGTTCTTTTGATTTCGTACCCGGCCTTGACCAGGTTCTACCCCCGCCTCCTCCAACCGGAACTTTTGATACGCGCATACGAGTAAACAATGCCGATTACCAACGTAAGTTTTTGCCTAATGATTTGGAACCCAAAACCTTTACGATACGCTATATAGCGGGTAGCAATGCCGGACCGATATCTCTTTCTTGGGATCTGGGTAACCTTACTGAAATAGCCGAATTCAAAATAAAGGATCGTTTTAGCGGGGAATTATTTAATGAAGATATGGCAGATTTTGAAGGCTTTATGGTTCCTTCCGAAGAAAATTCAGTCTTACAGGATGGTTTGGTTATTGAAGTTACCCTATTAGATTTACCGGTAGCAGACCCACCTTCTTTTGAGCCGGAACCGGGAACATATTTCGAAGAGGTTTTAGTTAATCTTTCTTCTGAAATTGAAACCGGAGATATTTTTTACACTATGGACGAATCCGACCCGGTTGTAAATGGTATACTATTTGAAGAACCCATTTTAATTACAAAAAACTCAACAATCCGTGCGTTTGTTGCTGCAGATGGTTTTTTACCCAGTTTAACCGTTGATGGTATTTATACAATTTTGCCTATCATACCGGAAAGTTTCAATCTGCTTGAGCCTGATAGTGGATTTGAAATTGAGGTATCATCCTCTACCGTAGGAGATTTAGTTTTTTCTTGGGAGGAATCGGAAAATGCAACGTCTTACCAGTGGGTTCTTTACAATAGTTCGAGTTCACCCGACTCACCGCTGGTTGAGTCACTTTCTGATGTTGATGGTACTTCAACTACATTTAGTCTTTCATTGGTTGATTTTTATAGTCAATTAGAGGAGCAAAATTTATTTATTGATAACAGCGCTGATTTAATATGGCAAGTAAAAGCAATCAGAAGAGATGAATCAATACTTTCTGACTCCGCCTTCCAAATTCGATTTATTAAAGCAGATGATACATCTTTAGACCCAATCGAGCTTCCTTTTAAAACTGAATTATTTCAAAACTACCCAAATCCTTTTAATCCTACTACTACCATTTCGTATTCTCTTGCTGAACCGGGTAGAGTTTCCCTAAAAATTTTTACCGTATCGGGTCAACTTGTTTCGGTCTTGCAGGAAGGGTTTAAATCGGCGGGAAGACATACTTTATTTTTTGACGCTTCTGCGTATTCGTCAGGGACTTATATCTATCAACTTAAGTCTTCTGAAGTAACATTAACACGAAAAATGATTTTGATTAAATAAACTTACCTTGTTAATGCTATATAAGCCGTAATTAAACTACTTAAAGCTGTTATACTTCCAACAACTAATTGAATGTTTGTGTTTCGGATTTGTGCTCTTTGAATTTCATGCATACGAGCACTTGTAAGATCATCAAGTGGTTGGCGATCAACAAAAATTATGTCACCAGATTGTACCGTAGTTTCAGATGGTAAATACCATGAATTTGTTCCGGCTTTTATCACAAAAACTCTCTCATCATCAGCTGCTAAAGAGTAACCCCCGGCCTTAGCAACATAATCATACGCTCCCATACCTGATTCAAAAGTGTAATAACCCGGTCGATTTATCTGGCCTAACAAAAATACAAGATTATCATCTTTTGGGATAAAAATCTCATCAGAATTGAATACGACTATACGCTTTAATTGCTCTTCATCACTTAAATCAAGATAAATTTGGTTTCTATTTAATGTAGATTCGAGATTTAAGTATTCATACCCTTCTTTAAATTGGTCTGAAGTTCTAAAGATTCTTTTTGGATCGAAAGAAGGTAAATCAAGTGTACTTCTCGACTCAAAATATCGAGGCATTACCCCGCTTGGTACTGAAATACCCAAAGAATCGCCTAAAGCTACTCGGTCGACAGGAGGTAAATCAGGTGAAGTTCCATCAAACAACCTATGGTTAGGCTGCTTTCGAATCAAGTAAGCCGCATGAGGTAAGGCATCATCTGTTAATCCACCTGCAAGGCTCAATAAATCATAAACAGTTGTAACGCCTTTTTCAATAGGATAATTACCGGGAGAAACTGCCTGACCATGAACCCAGGCTGCTTGGTGTGTTCGTATGCTACGATCGAAATCAACTACAACCCTATCATTAGGTTCTAACGGTGTGGTGTCATCCGGTGAAACTGTAAACGTATCAATAGTACTACCATTTCTTCGATAAACGGTAACCTCGGCTGTTACCGCATCATCGGTAAATCCACCCCCGATATTTATTAAGTTTGCTACCGAATCCCCTTCTTTAAAATCTAATTGAGCCGGCTTTTTTACAGCACCCGAAATAGAGATTTTATTTCCGTAGATTTGTTTTTTAGACACTTGAATCACATCCCCAAAGCGAACGGGCGGATTGTTTTCAAGATCACCTGCTCGAAAATAAGCAACTAAATCGGCTACGGTACGGCTGCCATCCAAATGGAGAATTTCAATATTTCTAAGATTATAATCACTGCCGGTTACAAAACCTGTTGGATACACAGCCGGTGGTATGATATTGTTAGCTCCGGCAGCTAAACGTATTTGATCCGGCCCCATAGAAAACAATGAAGGATAAATTGCCTGATCTAACCTGGTTTGCGAAGGCACCAACTGTGAGCCGGGAAATGGAACTTCACCGGCAATATGCACTTGAACCATACGTGGGCGCTCTACTAAAATACGAGCCTTTGTATTCCTAAAATTATCTTCAATGAGGGAAGTTATTTCTTCTTCCGCTTGAGATAAATGGAGCCCATCAACTTTAAACATGCCAACATTAGGAATGATAACCTCTCCCTGAGGTGTAACCATTAATCCGCGAAACGAGCCATTTGTATCACCTTCAAGCGTAATTGCAACTAAATCGCCAGGGCCCAGAATATAGGTATCAGGGTTAATTGCATGGTTCACAGGAAATGCTGACATTCCCAAAGTAAGTCCTAATTGATCCATGAAATAGAAAGAACCCAATGCCCCGCCTAGATTCAACTCCGAACTTTGCCCCATAGCACCTTGAAGTTGAGATTGCCTCCTATCTGTTTGAGCAAAAATTTGTGATGCCGTTACCGACATTAAAACAAGGAGTAATTGAGTGGCTTTAAAAATGCGAACCGTACGCTTCATGTTGGATTTTGTGAAATTAGAACGTGTTTATTTTTTTCTGGCTAAAATAATACCTGTAATTACGGATAAAGAACCAATATACTGCATTATTGTTAGCTTTTCATCCAAAATAAGAAGCCCGAATATCAAACCCATTACAGGAACAAGATTTTGATAGGTTGATGTCCGAACCGGTCCAACTTGCCTGATACCATAATTCCATATTATGTAGGCTCCGCCAATGGAAAGTAGCCCACTATAGGTTACACCGGCCCAGCTTAGTAGAGAAACATTAGAATAATCTAATTGAACAGCGCTTGGTAAGCCTGCAATAATAAGTGCCGTTCCTCCTGTAAACATCATAAATGTAGTAAATTGGATTGGAGTATAACGAGACAACATTTTTTTAGAGAAAAGCGTGTAAATTGCAAAAACAAAGGCCGCACTTAAAATAATCAGATCGCCTAAGATAGTTTCAGATTGAAGCGTAATACCCAACTCACTTCCTTCCATAATAAGGTAAATCCCAAGAAATGCAAATATAACCCCGGCTAGTTTAAATGGTGTAAGTCTTTCCCCAAAAAAGAAATGACCAACTAAAGCAATCCATACAGGTATGGTTCCTAACATTACAGCGGCATTTGCAGAAAACGTGAAGTTTATGCCAAAAATAAACAACAGTTGGTAGGTTAGATTACCCAAAATCCCTAATAAAATAAGTTTAGGCCAGTCACCTTTATGGACTTTAAGGGATTCGCCACTTCTGAGTATGATGAACCCAACCAAGGTAATGGCAAGCATAAACCTGAAGACATTAAAACTCATCGGGTCTATTTCTTCGAGAGAAATTTTAACAACCGAAAAGTTTAATGCCCAAATTACCGCAACAAGGAGCAGTAGGGATTCTACAACTATATTTTTGTTCAAAATGAATGTGAGCTATTTTAAAAAAGAATGAAAGTTAATCCCTTATTTTTCCACTGACAACAACTTAACCCGAATTATTCACGGAAGGATGAAATTTAAATCTTATACTATTAAAAATATTGTATTTAGAAAAATACCACACTCACTCAAATTTGGGTGTGGTTTAAATATTACACTCCGAGCGAAGCGATTCCCACGAAGTGCTATTCCATGCCAGCTGCGTTGAAGTTGAAAAAGTCATGCTCAGGGTACTAAGGTACCCTTCCGCTGATTTTCCACCTTTGCCTTGCTACCAAAAAAATTTTTTGGTGAATAATCCGGGTTAAATTAAAAAGAGCCCGAATGATTTTTTTCACCCGGGCTCATTAGCATTTCCTCAAATATTTTATTTAACCAGCATCATCTTTCGGACCTGAACTTCATTCCCGGTTTGCAAGCGGTACAGATAAACCCCGCTTGATAGATTTGTAGCATCAAAACTTACCGTATGCCACCCTGCATTTTGGGTACCATCGGCAAGTACCGCCACACGTTGTCCCATCACATTATAAACCTCTAAGCGTACGCTACCTGCCTCCGGCAGAGCATAACGAATTTGTGTTACAGGATTAAACGGATTCGGGTAGTTTTGGTCTAAAGTCAACTGAACAGGCAGCTCATCTTCATCCTCATTGATGTTTGTTGTGTCGGGGAATCCTTCAGTATTGCCCTCTTCATCTGCCCCATACAAACTAAATGAAGGACCATTCTGGTTCATTTCAGGATTCACAAAACCTGAAGCCAACACTACTACGTTTTCAGTTGTCGTTAAATCAACCGTAAATACGAATAAACGGTTTCCTGTTAAAGCATCAGAAATCTCAATCGGATAGCTGTCTTGAGGCACAACAATTCGGTCTGAAATTTCTCTATATGAAACGTTAGATGCTAACTCAGCCCCACCAATTACAGAAATATTTACTGCCGGCGCATCCGTTACACCGTGTACAAGCAGAATACCGGCTGTACCCGCTTGGAGGGTTGTTTCCGAATTTTCTACCACAACTTTATCAAAACCTAAAGCAGTATCAATTCCCTCAGGGTTTACGGCAAAATCAGATGGGTCTGATACCCCTTGAACCACTATTGTATACATTGTGGCAGGTTCAAAAGTAAATGTTTGTGATACCAAAGATGTAGTTTCTCCGGGCAACATTATAGAAATTGTAGTTTCTACTTCAGCATCAAAAGGTTCAAATGCCGTAGCTTCGGTGTATTCAAAATCACCGATAGCTAAACTACCGTCTATATAAACATCCACTTCTGCCAGACTTGGGTCTGCAGAGTTGTGAATGAATTGTACCATTGCCGGATCAACATCCGGTTCTACATTGTTAAAGAAAACAGTAGATAACTCTTGGTCAACATCTTCGGGTCCTAATGTTAGTATACGATTGTTTGTACCACCTTCTCCAACATCATCTGACTCCCAGCCATCATTTGGTAATTCTCGATCGTCTCCTGCTTCAATGAAGTATTTGAACTCACGGGTAGCTCCCTCACTTCCCTCAATAGGTCGGGTGAGTTCGTAGATACCGTCTCCAACTGCATCCATAGCATTGCGAAGACTAAAATCATTGAATTGTCCTCGCACATAAACTACATCTCCCAATTCGGGCTGATAAATACCAAGGTTTTGCTGCACAGACATGTCAATACTGAAAGTAACCATTCGTGCAACAGCTTCTTCAAGGTTATTGTAGAATACGGGTTCTAAAATCTGTGGTGTTCCCGCAGGACCAAGTGTCAACACCCTGTTACCGTTTTCACCCGGACCAACATTGCCTTCAAATTCATCATTAATTCTGTATTTATACTCTAAGGGTGATCCTTCATCTCCCGGAATATTCAAACTGATGGTATAAATACCCGGTGTATCAGACTCTTCCATTGGTACGGAACTCCAATCTGTAAACTCACCGAAGATATTAATTTCGTCAATCTCAGAGTCGAAATTGCCAACTTGCTTTTGAATACTCATATCTACAAAAAATTGAACTTCTCGCTCGTTAGCAATTATAGTATAGGCTGCTTCCACCGTATCACTGTCTTCAAAACCTTCGCCACCTGCAAATGCCTCTACAGTCGTTGTTTCAGTCAAGGTGAACGGCTCTGTGTAGGTCAGAAATTCCTGTCCACCATCTAAAGAGTAGAATATGCTAGCACCATCGGAAGCTGTAGTAAGCGTTACTTCAACTGATTCTACATACTCACCGGGCTCAGGGCTAAATTCCGGTACTTCAGCATCTAAAAGTAGATTATTGAAAAATACTGTATCAAGTACTTGAAGCTCACTTGGTGGTCCCAAAATTACTCGCCTATCGTTAGATCCGGCTTCACCTACATCATTGGTCTCCCATCCACCATTTGGTAGTGTTCTACCATCTCCTGCTTCAATAAAGTACTTATAAAACTCTGCATTACCTTCAGCACCATTGATAGCAATAGTTGTTGTCCATGTTCCATCACCATTGTCAACCATTGGGTTGGCTAAACTAAAATCATTAAATGTTCCTCTAAGGTAAACGACATCTCCGGACTCCGGTCTAAAATTATCCAATACCTCCTGAACAAACATATTTACAGTAAACTGAACATCTCTCTGAACAACTTGCTCTACATTATTGAAGAACACAACTGGCAATATTTGATCAACACCAACAGGACCCAGTGTCAATACTCTGTTACCGTTTTCACCAGGACCAACATTACCCTCAAATTGCCCGTTAATTTGAAACTTATACTCAAATTGAGCATTTTCATTTCCTTCAATTTCTAGTGTAATTGAATAAACATCAGGAGTGTCTGACTCGCTCATCGGAATACTACTCCAATCCGTAAAACCACCGGTGATATTAACATCATCAGATTCCGGATCAAAATTACCAAGTTCTCTTTGAACGCTCATATCTACCAAAAATGTAACATCCCTGTTATTTGCAGGTGCTCCAACAATCGTGTACGTTGCTTCTACTGTATCACTGTCTTCAAAGCCGTCACCACCCGCAAATGCTTGTACCGTGGTCGTTTCTGTCAATGTAAAAGGCCCGGTATATTCTATGAAGGATGACGTACCATTATCCAACGAATAGAAGATCGTAGCACCATCAGTAGCTGTAGTTAGCGTTACTTCTACTGATTCTTCGAACTCGCCCGGCTCAGGACTAAATTCAGGCGCTTCAGCTACAGGCAAAGGTGCATCTACAATCGTGTACGTTGCTTCCACTGTATCACTGTCTTCAAAGCCTTCACCACCTGCAAATGCTTGTACCGTGGTCGTTTCAGTCAATGTAAAAGGCCCGGTATATTCTATGAAGGATGACGTACCATTATCCAACGAATAGAAGATCGTGGCACCATCCGTTGCTGTAGTTAGCGTTACTTCCACTGATTCTTCGAACTCGCCCGGCTCAGGGCTAAACTCGGGCGCTTCGGCCACCGGCAGCGGTGCCGGAAC
>PXCK01000187.1 GCA_003566635.1 Balneolia bacterium
CGGATTCTCCATATCTGGCACCTGCTCCCTACAGAGGAAAACGAAATGAGCCTTCATTCACCGCATTGGTGGCCAGAAAATTAGCCGAAATTTTTGATCTTGATCTATCAGAAATTGATAGTATTACTACCAATAATGCAAAGCGATTATTTAGGATTTAGCCCGAATTATTCACGATAGTATTAAAATTAAAGCATAAATCTTTGTATTATAATGATATAGATAAATACTGCATTCACTCAAATTTGGGTGAAGTTAAAATGCTGTAAAATTTCCATGTTAGCTGCGTTGAAGTTGAAAAATCGTGCTCAGGGGACTTATGTACCCTTCCGCTGATTTTCCCCCTTCGCCTTGCTAACAAGAAAATTTCTTGGTGAATAATCCGGGTTAGTAACCACAACAAAATTTCTGTCCGATATTTTTATTAATAAAAAAGCCGAAGAAATATAATTTCTCCGGCTTAAATTTTGGGGATGATTAACCATTTAAGAATTATTTGGTATCATCCGGATTTTTAGACTTTGGCTCTGCGCTCTTTGCAATATTTTCGCGCATTTCAGTATCAGAAATTACATTCTTCATATTGTAATAATCCATTACGCCAAGATTTCCATTTCTGAATGCTTCGGCAATAGCTTTTGGTACTTCTGCTTCTGCCTGAACAACGCGAGCACGCATTTCCTGAATCTTAGATTTGTTTTCTTGCTCAGCAGCAACCGCCATCGCTCTTCTCTCTTCTGCTTTTGCACGAGCAACTTTAAGATCTGCTTCAGCCTGATCAATTTGTAGAGCAGCACCAATGTTGTTACCAACGTCAACATCAGCTATATCAATCGAAAGGATTTCGAATGCAGTACCACTATCCAAACCACGATCAAGTACTACACGAGAAATTTGATCCGGGTTTTCAAGAACTTTTTTGTGATCGTCTGCCGAACCCACTGTAGTTACAATACCTTCACCAACACGCGCAAGAATGGTTTCTTCGGTAGCTCCACCCACAAGTCTGTCTAGGTTTGCGCGTACTGTAACTCTTGCATTAACTTTTACCTGAATACCATCCTTAGCAACGGCTGTGATGATAGGTGTTTGAATAACTTTAGGGTTTACCGAAATCTGTACGGCTTCGAATACATCACGACCCGCAAGATCAATAGCAGCAGCACGTTCAAATGTTAAACCTAAATTAGCTTTATCGGCAGAGATAAGTGCCTGAACTACTTTATATACATTACCACCGGCAAGGTAGTGAGCTTCTAATTTTGGAACTTCGATTTCTAAATCTGCTTTATGAGCAGTAATTGCAGCTTTTACAATGGGACTTGGAGGAACTTTACGAAGACGCATCCCCACCAAATCGCCAAAAATTGAAATTTTAACCCCGGAGAAATATGCTGTAATCCACAGTCCGATAGGGACGAAGTAGAAAAACATAAAGATGAAAACAATCGAGCCACCGAGAATAATTAGAGGAAGTAAGGATTCCATATTGTTAAATATTACTTTTTAATGATTAGAATTGAATAAAAATTAATTACCACGTTTTACCATAACTCTGCTTGATGTAGTATTTACCACCTCAATAGGAGCACCATTTTCTATATAATCGCCTTGAGAAACTACATCAATCCTCTCATTATCAATGAGAGCAATACCTGATGGGCGCAGTGATGTTACTGCTACACCTTTCATACCAAGCAATCGGTCTTTGTTTTCCGAAGATGTATAACCGGCTTCTTTACTAGTAGAATCGACTAAAACAAGTTTTTTAAACATACGGTTATTGGGTAAGTATTTGGCTAATGAGAACATCATTAAAATACCTAAAATCATGGTAATAGCCATAGTCCAAATTGCAGTAGACATATATTCTATAGCAGGGAAGTCAAAACCTACGTTTCCAACCATAGAAGCGAATAAACTGACCAGCAATAAAGTTATTCCTATTAAACCGGGCACACCAAACCCGGGTAAAAAGAAAATTTCGGTTATAAGCAGAGCTACACCAATGAAGAATAAGATAATTTCCCATGGCTGAGCGAATCCAAGAATATATAAGGGTGCGAAGAAAAGTATAGCACCAATTGATGACATAGCCCCGGCAAACCCAACACCGGGCGATTGCAATTCGAAATATAAACCACCCAGCATCATTAACATTAAGATGCTACTCATTACCGGATTAGCTAAGAAACGCAGAATTTGCTCACCGGTTTCTTCTCTAAGAAGGACTCTTTGGTCTTCTCGCCACTCCATTGCAGCAAAGACCTCTTCCATATCACCTTTAATACCTTTAATTACATCAAATTCTAAGGCTTCTGATGAACTCAATGTTAATAGTTGTCCTTCCTCTATTACTCCTTCTATTGAAATTCTTTCATCAACCATAGCTTCGGCAATTCTCGGATTGCGACCGGTAGCTTCGGCTGTAGAGCGCATCAGACCGCGCATGTAGCTTTGCATTTTTTCATCTGCTTTTTGCCCACCTCCATCAACAACTGTAGCTGCACCTATTGAGGCACCGGGTGCCATAAATATAGTATCTGTAGCGAGTGATATGAGCGCACCGGCCGAAGCTGCGTTTCTGTCGATATATGTAACAGTTGGAATATTGGTATCGAGTAAGGCTTTACGAATTTTATCTGCCGCATCTACCAAACCGCCAAAAGTATCCATATGCAAAATAATTCCACTTGCATTTTCGCTTTCAGCTGCAGCAATACCACGTTGTATGTATCTGTAAAGGCCATTGTCAATTAGACCCTCAACCTGTAAAACATAAATGGGACCGGTATTGTCGGAAGGAATCTCGGTAGTTTGTTGATTATCCTTATTTAGTTCACTACTAATAAAACCGGTAAGAACGAGTAGCATTAAAACTCCCGTAAAAAAAGAAAATTTCTTAGCGGGTAAATTAGTTATAGTTGGGTTATGCTTTCTCATAAATCTAAAAAATAAGTGGTTTTAGGAAAACCTGTTTAAAAGGCGATAACAAGACTACGACATTTAAACAAAAAAGTTATAAACAAGTTTAAAAATAGAACGTAAATATACCATCTGTCGTTTGATATGCATACTCTTTTTTCATAATACGCTGGCAGTCAAACATTTAGCAAAAGAAAAATTATTTATTTTTTATGAAATCTACCTATTCTAAACTATTCATTTTAATAATTTTATGTGCCTTTATTTTCCCATCAAGTTTATTTGCTTTTGATGAACAAAGGGCTACAATTAACGGGTATGTAACCGAAGCACAAACAGGAGAGGCAATTTGGGGAGCTAACGTAATTTTAGACGGTACTACAACCGGAACTTCAACCAACAGCTCGGGTTTCTATACCTTATCAAGAGTTCAACCCGGCACTTATACTGTTGTTTTTTCTTTTGTTGGTTTTCAGGATAAACGAGTTGAAATCACCCTCGAAGAAGGTGAAACTTTGCGATTAGACGCCGAGTTATTAGAAGTTGGTCTTGAAATGGATGACGTTGTAGTTGAAGCTGATTTTTTTGATCGGGAAGAGCGTCAAAATATTGGAGTTGCTACAGTCCCAACACGATTAATTCGTGAAGTTCCGGCTGTTTTGCAAGCTGATGTTTTCCGGTCTATTCAACTACTTCCCGGTATCAGAGCAGCCTCAGATTTTTCCTCCGGATTGTATATTCGCGGCGGTGGCCCTGACCAAACTTTAATATTGCTTGATAACACCACTGTTTATAACCCAACCCACTTTTTTGGGTTTTTCTCGACTTTTAACCCCGATGCTATTCGTGATGTTCGCGTTTACAAAGGAGGCTTTCCAGCCGAGTATGGAGGTCGTTTAGGCTCGGTTGTTTCTATTTTTAACAAAGATGGTAACCGAAGAGAAACAAGGGGCACAGCATCAGTCGGTCTGCTTTCTTCAAGAGCTTCCATCGAAGGTCCTTACAGTGGTGGGTCTTATATGTTTGCTGCACGACGTTCAACACTTGAACCTGTATTGTGGGCTCTTAGAAGTTCAGTTGATAATATACCCGACAGTTTCTACTTTTTTGATTTGAACGGTAGAGTCAATTACGATGCCGGAAGTAAAGATCGCCTCAGTTTTTCTTTTTATGCCGGAATGGATGATGTAGTTTTCCCTGCCGGTGAGGATTTAGTTCTGAATTTAAATTACGGTAACCTAACAGGTAGTGCAACGTGGAGACGGATTCTGTCAAACGAACTTTTTTCTAAGGTAACTTTGACCGGCTCCCGATACTTTAACTTCCCAAAATTCGAATTTGGTGGTACTGTTTTCGAAAGATCAAATACCGTTAATGACTTCTCCATAAAGGCTGATTTGGAGTGGTCGCCCGGGCAGCAACATACTGTTAAGGGTGGAATTTGGGCAGGAAATATCCTGCTGAAATTAGCTGATGTTTTCGATGGCTTGGAGACGCAGTCACCACGTATTGAATCTCAGTATTTTACGGCATACATACAGGATAGATGGAGGCTTACTCCAAAATGGTTAATCAACGGCGGGCTTCGGGCAAGCTACTATTCGAGTGGCGAACACTTTCGTCTGGAGCCGCGTCTTTCAGTTGAATATCGGGCAACTGATAGCATCAGACTTCAAACAGCAGCCGGTCGCTATTATCAATTCTTATCATTAATTTCGAATGAAGCTTTTTCCGGATTTGATACATGGTTGCTAACCGATGACGGTGTGCCTCCTGCCTATGGCGATCAGTTCATGGCCGGCGTTAAATGGACGCCAAACAGCACATACAATTTTGAGTTCGAAGTGTTCTATCGTACTATGGAACAACTCTTTGAGTTAGACCCGAGAATCCCCGATACAGCCGGCTTAGATTACAGCGAACTATTCCGATTTGGTACAGGCTACGCCTACGGAGCCGAAATTTTACTAGAAAGAAATTCAGGTAGAATTAACGGGTTTATCGGGTATACATGGGGAACAACCCGACGTGAATTCCCCGGATTTAACAATAACAATGCTTTTCCACCGAAGTTTGATCGTATTCACGATTTAAATGTTGTGATGAATTATGAATTAAGTCAGCGATGGAGGGCTACAGCTGTATTTAGCTATGCAACCGGTCAGGCATATACGCAACCGTTGGGAAGAACCCAACTTGGTAATCCATTTGGTACGCAGCCCGATAATCCACTTATTGTTGGAAATGTAAACGCATCCCGCTTACCTGCATATCACCGCCTTGATATTGGTTTTACCCGTAAAGGGCGTTTTTTTGATTTAGGTGATTCCGAATTACAGCTTCAGCTAATCAATGTTTACTCAAGACGTAATATCTGGTTTTATCAATTCGATTTTGATGAAAACCCGGTTAAGCGTGTGGACGTTCGCATGCTTCCTATAGTCCCTTCCATCACCTATACAGTGAACTTTTAATCTCATGGTATCAAAAATGAAATCACATTATATACTTATTACTTTCGCCTTGATATTATTTATTCTGGGCTGCGAAACATATAATCAAGATGATTATGTAGAGCAGTATGTAATAGAATCGATCTTAACTGCGGGTGAACCCTTCCCTCCTGTTAAGCTGTCAACCACTCTACCAATAGAACAAACATACTCTTTTGATGCGGCTGCGGTGCAAAATGCTTCTGTAATTATTCAAAAACTAGACCATAATAACAATGTAATTGAAGAAATTCTGTTTGAAGAATCAGAAGACCGTGGTATTTACATCCCAATTGATGAAGAAATCATCGTTGAAGCAGGGTTTAGATACAAACTTGACATTACAAACCTTCCTCACGATGATGAACGCATCACGTCAACAACCTTTGTGCCGGAACAACCTGAATTTATTGAAACAAATACTCTTGAAGCTTTTTATCAGGGTGATGTACAATTCGAAGTTACCTTTTTCCCGGGAAGCTACCCCGGTCGGCAAAATGTATTTGTTGCTACGTCTTTGGCATTAGATCCAATCAACTTTGGACTGACTCCTTTTTGGGAAGGAATAGATGGGGAACCTTTTGAGTTTGAAAGAGTGTCTTCGGGATTGGTAAATGAAGGCAATTACGACTTAAACCCTGACGGTTCCGTAACGCTTAAATATCCCTGGATAGGAATTGCATACTACGGCCCTAATGAACTTTCTGTGTATACAGTAGATACAAATTACTTTGATTACCGTCGCTCACTTGATGTACAAACTGGTGGTGCAAACGTATCCCCAGGTCAAATAGAAAATGTACTTTGGAATGTTGAAGGAGGAATTGGTCTTTTTGCTAGCCGTTCAGGAATTAGTATTGAAGTTATGATCTTGAATCCGTTTGAGTGATTCACCTTTCAACCCCACAAAAAAATGCCATCAGAGATATCCCTGATGGCTTTTTTATATTTGATAACCTGTTGATTAACTCTCTAAGGTTGAGTTAATTAAGTGCAAAATGTGTCGGGTGTGCGCTCTTGTTTCGGCATTACCGCGACTACGATTTTCCATCATTCCTTTAATTCGCTCCAAGCTGTAAAGAGCCGCAGAACGGGTAATGAAATCGTATGGGTTATTATTTTCGCGTAATACAGATGTAAGACTACTTACATAGTGAACCTGCAGGTTCTGGCGGAATGTATTAACATTAGTCCGTAAGTCAGCTGCAAAAATAGCATCTGTCAAATCATTCATCATGTCTGCCATGCCGTACTCATTTCCATACAATCTGGAATCGGTGATTCTCTTTGTTGTATTTGGATGAAGAATATGCGCCAAAACGTTACGCTGCATATTTAAAGCCAAATCGTGGATTTTTGGATCCTCCCCACTAAACGGATTGTTGAAAAATCTGCGCTGGCGCTGAAGCAAGTTGTACACTTCGTGAGAAGAATGGAAAGCATCCGGTGCAAATAAATGGGTCGATAAAGTTTCCATAGCTCGTTTTTGATCGGCTAATGAAACCGGCGTATAAGGTTGCGTTCCGCCTTCTTGTCCAACAAATGCACGGTCGATATACACGCCGCCAATAAAACGGGAAGTAACGTTCATTGCTCCACCCTTTTGTCCCATAGAGCTCATGAATGCGTTGAATAATGCCTGATAGCTCTCGCCTTCTACGGCATAGTTATCGACCAGATTATCTAAAATCCTTTCGATAACCTGAACGCGCTCGTTTGTATATGCGATAGGATCGCTAGACATTGCTCCGGTATTAATTCTTGGATCAATGGCTTTACCGGGTGAACGCATGTCGTCTGCATCGTTACCAAAGAATAACTCCGGACGGGTTGATCTTTCGGCGATTTCTGTTAAACGAGCTTCCTCAGCTTCGGGGTCATCTAAAGCTACCGAGTAACCATACTCAATTGCCCAGATATCGTAAGGGCCGGCAACAGTTGTGTAGAATTGACCTTGATTATCTTTATCCAAAGCTACGTTAATAGCCGGGTAGTCCATTACAGACCCAATCATACCCATAGTTTCGGTAAACTCACGATCATGCACTTGCTGAGGATCTAACATATTGTGAGAACCCATGTTGTGGTTTAATCCAAATGTATGACCTAATTCGTGCATAATTAAATACACAAGGGCTTCATGTACCAATCTTTCTTCGGTTAACTCATCCATTTCGAGTGCACGAGTTGCAGCGTAACCAAACATATTATTAAGGTGTAACATGTGACCGGCTGAACAAAATACTCCGCCTTCTATATCCGGCATATCGTGATCGTGGTCATGAATATTTAAGAAATAGTTGATTGCATCTTCCGAAAATAGTCGCTCACTGTTGAGTGCATTTCTGAAAAACACATACTCAAGCATGATGTCTGCACCAATTATTTCTCCGGTTCTTGGGTTTGTAAAACTTGGACCGTAACCACCAAAAGGAGGTTGAGGAGATGAAGTCCAGCGAAGCACGTTATAACGAATATCTCCGGCATCCCAATCAGCATCGTCGGGCTGTACTTTAACTTCCACAGCATTAATAAAGCCGGCAGCCTCAAAAGCTTTGTTCCAACGCAGGGTAGCATCGGCAATTAAATCTCGAAACTCGTAAGGTGTGGTGTTTTCAATCCACCATGTAATTGGCTTTACCGGCTCGGAAAGTTCAGCATCCGGATCTTTTTTCTCTAATCTCCAGCGATTGATTACATCGCGGTAAGGTGTAGCACCAACGGCTGTTTTGTCGTTAATTTGCTGACCAAAATAACCAATTCTTGGATCATCACGGCGTGGTACAAACCCATCATCAGGCATTTCTATAAACGTATGCTGGTAGTTAATCGCAACCGACCTAGCATCAGTAACTGAAGTACCACCACTTGATGTGGCAAATGGAGCATCATACACATAACGAACGATTACAGCGCTATTTTCGGGATAACTCCGTACATCACGATAAGATGTTTTATCCCGGCTCAAATTCCCGAGCGTAAAACGTGCTCCGGGAGGTAGCCCGGGAATTGGAGATGGTTTTATTTGATGAAGGCTTTCACTAAGGAAAACAGGATCGGCATTGATAAGAATTTCCCCGCTCGTTGTATCGTGTGCAGCAATTCTTTCAGAAACAAGGATGGCCGGACTGATATTGGCATCGGCAGCACGACTCAAGGGATTATCTTCATCAAAGTGAAATCTTGTGTTTTGAACAACAAATTCAATGCGATCGAAATTGCGTTCTATTCTGAAGATTTTATTATCACGGTAGTTACCACGAAAATGACCGACAGGAACTACTCCATCTACGGTATGTCCCCAGTAAATAAATTCTTTGCCAATTTGATCTTCATTTATTACCATTTTGGTACTACCGCTGGTCGTATCCTGGTAAAACGTAAATAATCCCTCAATTTTGAGCGAATTTTTTGTGGCATCACCAATAGGATCAGCAGCACGTTGTTGAGTTTGATTAGCAGCAGGGCTCTCGGGTGCAGTCGTTTGTTGCGAAGATGAACAACCGACCCAAACCATTGCCAGCACTACAATCGATAGCATAGATTTAGCCTGAAATCTCATGAATTAAACATGTTAAGGTTAGAGTTAAGAAAATAACATAGAACTTAACATTTTTAAGATTACAAAAATGATAAAATTTATCAAATGAGTGTAGGGATGGGGTGCATACAGACTTATTAAAATCTGAAGCTATACTTTGTGGTAAGTATTTATATTTTAAAATACACTTTAAGAAAAAAGATATAAGAACTCAAGAGTTGATTTATCAAATACAGAAATTACCTATATCTGAGTAAATGCTTGTGATAGAGCGTTCAATGCAATTGATACGGAAAAATACTTTAATTAGCAGATTAAACATTGCTGCTGATGAACTTCATGGAGATTATTCAAATTATAAAAGCTTGACTGAATTCTCTACAATTGATTTCTAAGGTTTAAATAAAATAAGGTAAAATTTGGTTGATAGACCTTGACCCAACAATTGGCTCAGAAAAATAAAACCTACCGTCTCTTCGAAATCCTGTACGAAATATTATGCACATCATCTTTTAGTGCATCCAGCTTTTCTGATAGGATTTGAAGCTCCTCTTCAGGCGTTAGTTCAGTTTTAATCGACCGTAGGAAATCGGTTTCTCTTTTTACATCAGATTTCGCTTCATCCATGCTGTTCATTATCACCCCGATAAATAAGTTTAGTACAATCATGGTGCCTATCAACACAAAAGAAACGAAAAACAGAGAAGCTATCCATCCGTGGGCTTTTGGTGCTGTACATCCCAACTCAGCTCCATATCCCCAAATTGCATGATCACACCCGTACATGTTTATGTACATGATGTCAGTCCAGTCTTCTAAAGTAACTACCCTGAATAGCGACAACAAACTCGTTTGAAGGTTTGCAAAATGAACAGGATCATTCACCTTAAAAAGAAACACTCCCATTGTGGCATAGATATAAAAAATTACACTTAAGAGTATTGCCACATACCCGATAGATGGAATTGACTTCAAAAGTACATTTACTAAAAGCTGTAACTTTGGAATGGTACGTACAATTCGAAAGACCCTCATTACCCTCGCTAAACGAAATACAGCAACAAAGGAACCTTCAAAAGCAGGAAAGAAAACGGCAATATAGCAAACCGTTACAATGGTGAAATCAAATACATTCCAGGGATCTTTAAAATAATTAAGAGGCTTGCTACCCTCTGCACCCATTCGTATGATAACCTCGATCAGGAAAATAAATAAAATGATATGA
>PXCK01000007.1 GCA_003566635.1 Balneolia bacterium
ATCAACTTATAAGTTTAGCCGTTTCAGAGAAATTGTCGTCATTACTGACTGTAGATTATCTCAATGATCGGGCAAACCAAGCAAATCCGATTGATTTTAAAAAACTATTAGACAAAGTACCCGATACCGAACCTGAATCTTTTGATAAATTATAGGATATAAGACATTAGCCCGGATTATTCACCAAAAAATTTTCATGGTAGCAAAGCGAAGGTGGAAAATCAGCGGAAGGTACCTGAGTACCCTGAGCATGACTTTTTCAACTTCAACGCAGCTAGAATGGAATTGCGCTTCGCGGGAATCACTTCGCTCGGAGTGCAGCATTTAAACCACACCCAAATTTGAGTAAGTGTAGTATTTAGCTATATCATAAATTTTCAATAGCATAAAATTTAAACTATATACTTTCGTGAATAATTCGGGTTAGACAAGGATTGAAAGTGCTTGTCAGGTGTTAGGTATGTGATCGTGGGTATCGGATATAATTTCAATTTTATATATGTGCAAAATATGTTTAAATTTGGTTGATTACATATATCTATAATACAAAACCATGTCTCGATTTAAAAACGCAGGTAACAGACTCCGTGCCATAAAGGGAAGGGGTACATCCATCAATCCTGCTAACAGATTTGAACCAGTTGTATTTGAACAAGACGAAGAGTTTGAACCTGAACAAGATCGCATTTTAACAACCTATCTGAAAGATGACACTACAAGCATTTTAAGTAAAAATAAAAGTGATGATATTCCTTTTACCTTTGCTCTGAATCCATATCGTGGTTGTGAACATGGGGCGTTTATTGCTATGCGCGACCGAGTCATGAATATCTGGGTTTTTCCGGTGGGGTAGATTTTGAAAGTAAAATTGTGGTGAAGCACAAAGCGCCCGAGTTGCTGGAAAAGGAGTTTTTGAAAAAATCCTGGAAGCCCCAATCCATAGTAATGAGTGGAATTACTGATCCCTATCAACACGTAGAGCGAAAGCTGGAATTAACCAGACGCTGTCTTGAAGTTTTTTTGAAATACAAAAATCCGGTAAGTATCATCACCAAAAACCACCTGGTAACGCGGGATATTGATATTCTTGAAAAACTTGCAAAGGATAATCTCGTTAGGGTGAATCTTTCGACTACATCATTAAACCCGGATCTTACTGCTGTTTTGGAACCCCGTACTTCAAGACCTGCCAAACGGATAGAAGCCATTCAGAAACTGACAGATGCCGGAATACCAACGGGAATAATGACAGCTCCGGTCATACCCGGTATTAACGACCATGAAATCCCAGAGCTTTTATCTGTCGGTGCAAAAGCAGGAGCTATTCACGCCGGGTATGTTATGTTGCGACTACCCTGGGGTGTAAAAGACCTGTTTACCAATTGGCTGGAGCATCACTTTCCTGACAGGAAGAATAAAGTTTTAAATAAGATAACAGATATCAGAAATGGCAAGCTTAACGACAGCACTTTTGGTTTAAGGATGAAAGGCTCGGGGAACTATGCCGATCAAATAAAAAAACTATTTGAAATCCATTCCGCTAAAAACGGGTTAAATCTGGAAAGGAAGCCGCTTGATTCCACAAAATTTATTCGTGCGGGCCAGCGGGATTTGTTTGGTTAATAATCCGGGTTTACCGGCGTTGCAAAACTAAAATACTACTCCAAAAACCCAACCTAATAGAAAGTACATAGCACCCGAGATGATAAACACCATAAGGATGTTTACGAAAAATCCGGCCCTAGCCATTTGTGGGATGCTAATCAGACCACTTCCATACACGATAGCATTAGGTGGTGTGGCTACAGGTAACATGAAGGCACAGCTTGCGCCAATAGCCGCCGGTACGGCTAAAAGCATGGGGTCCTGACCCATCATAATAGCAACAGAAGCGAGGATTGGCAAAAAGGCCGCTGCTGTAGCCGTGTTACTTGTAACTTCTGTTAAGAAAATGATTACAATAAGTGAAACAATAAGAAGTACAAAAATTGGAATCCAGTCTAAACCACTTAGTTGCATCCCAATCCAATCGGCTAAACCGGTATCTGTAATAGCTGCAGCAAGACTTAACCCTCCCCCAAAAAGAATTAACACTTCCCAAGGGAGTCTTTTTGCATCACCCCAATTAAGCACAAACTCAAAGTTTTTGAAATTAATGGGGAGCAAGAACATAAGTATAGCACCAAAAATGGCAATTCCTGTGTCGGATATATTTGGGATGTAAGGCTCCAAAAGAGGACGCGTAACCCACATTCCTGCCGTAATCATAAAAACTACGGCTACCATTTTTTCTGCTTTCGACATGCGTCCGGCCTCTTCGAGCTCTTGATTAATTATAGCTTTCCCGCCTGGGATAATTTTAATTTTAAGAGGGTATAAAAAGCGGGTCAAAACGAAATAAACAATTGGGAGCGAAATAACCGCAAGGGGAACACCAATTAACATCCATTGGCCAAAACCAATTTCAACCTGATAATTATCGAGCATATAACCAGCCATAAGCGCATTTGGTGGTGTTCCTATTAAGGTCCCCAAACCCCCAATATTACATGCATAAGCCAAACATAGGAGCATGCCTAAACCAAAATTTGTTTGAAGCTCCCCGGCTTCCATATGCTTTTCGCGTTCAACAAGTCCGATAATTGAAAGCGCAATTGGGAGCATCATCATTGCTGTGGCGGTGTTGCTAACCCACATACTAAGAAATGCTGCTGCAATCATAAATCCAATGATAATTGATGATGGCTTTGTGCCCACCATTCGGACTATATTTAATGCAATTCGTTTATGCAACAGTGTCCTTTCAAGTGCCAGCGCAATAATAAAGCCGCCCATAAATAAATAGATAAGGGGGTTTGCAAAGGGTGCTGTAGCCTGCCCAATAGTAGACACATTAAGCACCGGTAAAAGTATAATCGGTAAAAGTGCAGTTGCAGGAATTGGGATGGCTTCTGATACCCACCAAATAGCCATCAACAACCCAAGAGCTGCAACCGACCAGGCTTCCGGTGTTAAACTTTCAGGAACCGGCAAAAGTAACATGGTAGCAAAAACTACCGGACCAGCAAATAACCCTACTTTGTTCCTAACAAAAGACTGTTCTGATCTTTGACCATCCATAATCAAACCCTCTCATATATCAAAAAGAACTTACTTTAAAATAAGATATTTGGGTTAGATTTTCATGAAAAGTGTTTGGGTTTGGTCTGTTTAAAATAATATCTGAAAGGATTGATGGATTTTTGGATTAATGGATGATGGAAATTTATCACAGACCTTAAATCTTTAATATGCACAAAGAAAAATTTAAAAATAAATACCGGATTGAAACCACCCGGGCACAGTGGTGGGATTATAGCGGGGATGGGGCGTATTTCATAACTATATGCACCAAAAACATGGAACACTTTTTTGGTGAAATTGTGGATAAAAAAATGAATTTATCAGCAATTGGTCAATTTGCCCAATCCTGTTGGATTGATATCCCCAAACATTTTCCTTTTGTGAAATTGGGTGAATTTGTGGTGATGCCAAACCATGTTCATGGTATTATCATCGTTGATAAAAAAGATTCGGTATGTGGTGAAAAAACCGACAAACCCACCAATACCAATGTGGAAACGCATGTCGGTGTAGAAACGCAAAATTTTGCGTTTCTACACCGACAACCACCACAAAAAGAAAACGTAAACAAAAACAAATTCGGGCCACAATCGAAAAATTTGGCATCCATCATTCGGGGGTATAAAATTGGTGTTACGAAAAACGCTCGTTTAATCAACCCCGGTTTTAAATGGCAACCACGTTATCACGATAGAATAATCAGAGATGAATATCATTTCAGAAAATCAAGCTATTACATTATCAACAATCCTAAAAACTGGGACTATAAGAAAAGTGATACCGATTAATCATCCCTAAAAAATCCAAATTTATCTCCGCTCTTTAAACCACCGATCAATTTCATCTGTGGATTTGGTGTTCAAAATTCGATCGGATTCGAACCATGCTTTTCTGGCTATTGCTACACCGTATGGAATGTCATCAATACCTTCAATAGTGTGCGCATCCGGGCAAACCGCACTCATCAAACCAAAGGATTTAGCCTTTTGACCATGCCGCCAATCCATATCCAGGCGCCAGGGGTTGGCATTAATCTCAATCGCCACATTATTTTCGGCAGCCCATTCAATTAGTTGATTCACATTAACCTGAGACTGTCCTCGTCGAAGTAATAACCGTGAAGTCGGATGCCCGATCATAGTTGTGTATTTGTTATCAACGGTTCGTTTATAGCGATCCATCATTTTGTCTGCCGGCTTATCTAAAGATGCATGCACACTTGCAATGATGAAGTCAAACCCGGCCAAAATATCATCGGGATAATCCAGACTTCCATCTTGCAGTATATCCGATTCAATCCCTTTAAATACACGAAAATCAACACCATCTTTAGCAAACTGATTATTGATAGCGTCAATTTCTTTCCATTGCTTTTGAACGCTCTCAATATCTAATCCACCGGCATAAGCTGCTGTTCGGGAGTGATCGGTTAAACCCAAATAAGAATAACCTCTTTCGATACAGGCATCAGCCATTTCCTTGATAGATTTTTTTCCGTCACTCCACGTACTGTGCGCATGAAGTACACCACGAATATCATCAACCGTAACTAAATCGGCCTTTTCATTCTTTTCAAAGAAAGCAGCTTCACCTCTGTCCTCCCGCAATTCAGGCGGCACGAAATTCAAATCCAGTTTTTTATAGATGATTTCTTCTGATTCGGAAGCAACCGGTTTATCGAAATTCGTATTGCCTTTTTCATCCATTTCGAAAAGACCGTACTCGTTCAGGGTCATATTGCGATCACGAGCACGCTGCCGCATCACTACATTATGCTCTTTGCTACCTGTAAAATACATGAGAGCTGCACCAAAGTGATCCGGTTTTACGATGCGCAAATCAACTTGCCGACCTTCTTTTGTTCGTACAGAACTTTTTGTTTCGCCCTTACCGAGAATTTCAGTTACAGATGGATGATTTGTGAAAACATCAAAAATGGGAGCGGCGAATTTTTCATTGGCAGCTATCAGAATATCCACATCACCTATGGTTTCGTTGCTTCTTCTCAGGGACCCGGCTATTGAAATTTTTTCAACGCCTTCCAAATCTTCCAAAGATTTCATCATAGCATTTGCGACCTCGGTGGCTTCATCTAACAGGCAACGCTCAGAAAACTGCTCCATCCACTCGATTGATTTTAAAATTTTCTCGGCCGATTTTGCACCCATCCCGCTCAGTTTGGCAACAGAGCCATCTTCACATTTTTCCTTGAGTTCATCAATTTCCGTTATTCCCAACTCTTTGTGGATTTTATAGATTTTCTTTGGACCGAGACCGGAAATCCCAAGCCATTTTATCAATCCTTCAGGAACCTTTTTCTTCAAATCTGTCAAAACAGGTACTTCGCCTGTTTCAGCAAGTGCGTAAAGATCATTCGCTATCGATTTACCGATACCTTTTATATCCGTCAAGCCCTTTTGTTCAATGATTTCATTTATATCTTCTTGAAGCCCTTCTATAGTTCGTGCTGCGCGGTCGAAAGCTATGGCTTTGAAATCGTTCTCACCTGCTAATCGCATAAGGGTGGCAATTTCTTCCAGTTTTTCGGCTACAAAAGAGTTAGTTAGTGAGTGCATGCGTTTGTGAATCGTGGGTGAATTATTATTTTGATGGGTAAACTACAATGTTTAGTGTAAGGTTTCCAATATTGATTGATCTGTGGTTTTGAGTAGTAAGCATAAACTGGTTTAAGGTTTACCACAGAGAATCAGAGACACAGAGTATTTATTTTAAACAAAAAAACCTGACTAATCTCATAGAATAATCAGGCTTTTAGAAAAAAGTAGTTAATCAGAAACCTTACAAATCATTTCCTCTTGGGGTGAATGCCTGGATTCCTGTTATTTCACGACCGAGGATTAATCCGTGAATATCGTAGGTACCCTCGTATGTATTCACAGATTCAAGATTTACCATGTGATGAACCACTCTGTACTCCCCTGTGATCCCGTTACCACCGAGCATATCTCTGGCAATACGTGCAATTTCAAGTGCTTTACCGCAATTGTTTCTCTTGGCAAGTGATGTCATGGTCGGGTGATCCCGGTTTTCGTCTTTCAACTGACCTAACCTCCATGCAAGTAATTGCATTTGGGTGATATCAGTAAGCATATTTGCCAGTTTTGTTTGAACTAACTGGTTGGCTCCCAATGGATACCCAAATTGTTGGCGTTCCATTACATATTGCTTGGCACGGGTGTAACAGTTTTCGGCGGCCCCAAGAGCACCCCACACGATACCGTATCGGGCACTATTCAAACAAGTGAATGGACCTTTTAATCCTCTGATGTCAGGAAAGGCGTTCGAATCGGGTACGAACACATCATCCATAATAATTTCACCTGTGTATGATGCTCTTAACGACATTTTGTTATGTGTTGTTGGAGCAGAATACCCTTTGGAATCACTTTCAATGATAACACCGCGAATGATTCCGTCTTTCTCGCTCGTTCCTTTTGCTTTGGCCCATACAATGGCAATATCTGCAATGGGTGAGTTGGTAATCCACATTTTGGCACCGTTTAGCTTCCAGCCACCTTCAACTTTTGTAGCAGTTGTTTTCATCCCACCCGGATCAGAACCGTGGTCGGGCTCGGTTAAGCCAAAGCAACCGATTAACTCGGCAGCAGCAAGTTTAGGCAGGTATTTTTTCTTTTGCTCTTCGGTACCGAAAACATTTATCGGGTGCATTACCAAAGATGATTGAACCGATAAAAAGGAGCGGTAGGCCGAATCTACACGCTCAATTTCACGTGCTATAAGACCGTAAGCTGTATTGCTAGCTCCAATTCCACCATATTCCTCGGGTACTGTTACCCCAAGCAGGTTAAGATCTGCCATTTCTTTTGGTATGGCATGGTCAAAAATTTCATTTTGATTGGCATCGCAGGCACGTGGCTCGAGTTTTGTTTGTGCATACTCGCGGGCCGTTTCCATGATCATGCGATCTTCTTCGCCCAACATCGATTCGAAGAAATAAGCGTCTTCCGGATTAAAATTAACTTTTGGCATAAATGTGAATCAAATACTAATTAGAATTACAATCTGAATATAAGATTTTCCGAAGCAAGATATTGTGAAATAGACAATGATTTGGAGCATATTTAGATTACCTGTTGAGGCAGATGGTGTTTCCCCATTTACAAAACTTTTTATTGAATTGATTAGGCAGTAAAAGGCCTGAAAATTACCCGGTTTATCTCGTGCCGGTAGCGCTTAAAAAAGTCTTTTGTTTGTTATTCGGATATCTATATTGGTGACCATCTTCATATATTTCGTATTAAATTTTTAATCAACTTTACTATTGAATTTCTTCAGGATTTTGACTGGTTTTTATGGGTTGTGATGCCGTTGCTAATCTTTATAGCACGTATTGTCGATTAATCACTTGGTACATTACGCATTATTTTTGTTTCAAAGAGTTATCGTAAATGGGCAGCCTTGGTTGGTTTTTTTGAGTCTTTGATTTGGTTGATTGCTATTTCTCAAATCATTCAAAATCTGGAGAATTGGGGTTCTTTTAAGTGGAATTATTTCAGGTATTTACAGCTATATATGTGACAATAAAGTTAACAGTCTCTTTTAGCAGTGGTATCAATACAATGCTATGCTATAGATTGTATTAATTTTAAAAGCTTCTGGGCAAAAAATTCATAATTCATAAATCATAATCCATAATTCATAGTTATTCCCAAAACTTCTTAATCAAGCAAAAGTTTAGCGTCTTCGATAGAAACATACAGCGTCTTTTAGAACAATCAGCACTTCGCCGGTAGCACTTTGCCCGAGCATGCCCCAAAGCCTACGCGATAGCCTTTGCCCTGACACCATCCCCGCATGATGACTTCATCCCCATCTTTAATGAATTTTCGCTCTTCTCCGTTGGATAATTTTATAGGCTCGGATCCTCTCCATGTAAGTTCCAACATAGAACCGAATGAATCTTTGGTCGGGCCGCTAATCGTCCCAGATGCCAATAAATCCCCCGCTCTCATATTACAACCGGTTACCGAATGATGCGTTAGTTGCTGCCCCATACTCCAATACAAATACTTGAAATTACTGGTACAAACCTTATTCGCTTCGCTTCCATTGGGCTTGATGTACACTTCCAGATTGATATCGAAAGTGTTGGATAGATTTTTATGAGCCAAATACGGAAGCGGTTTGGGGTCTTCCTGAGCCGGGCTTTCTGTTCGGAATGGTTCTAAGGCTTCCATTGTAATAATCCAGGGAGAAATGGTCGTACCAAAATTTTTTGCCAAAAAGGGTCCTAATGGTACGTATTCCCACTTTTGAATATCGCGGGCGCTCCAGTCATTTACGAGCGCTAATCCAAAAATATGATCTTCGGCCTGATCAATTTTTATGGTATCGCCTAAGGCATTACCGCTACTCACAAAAAAGCCCATCTCCAACTCAAAATCTACCAAACGGCTTGGACCAAAAGTTGGCGCATCTGCATCGTCGGCTTTGGTTTGTCCACATGGCCGATGCAAATCTGTTCCGCTAATTACAACCGAGCTGCTTCTTCCGTGATAACCTACCGGTAAGTGCAACCAATTTGGTTGGAGAGCATTGTCTTTTCCACGAAACATGGTTCCAACATTTGTTGCATGCTCTCTTGATGAATAGAAATCGGTATAGTCGCCAATTCTAACAGGCAGATGCAAAGTTACGTCTTTCATAGGGTGCAGACACTTTGCACGAAGCGACTCATCATCTCGTAAAGTAGAGGTCTCGGCATTTAGCAAATCACTGATAATTTCCCGAACCTTAACCCTCGTTTCTTTTCCTTTATCCATAAAATCATTCAATACGGGTTGACTGAATACAAGCGCATCACCCAAAACATCTTTAAAAAAACCTTCTGATTCGAGGGCGGCCATATCAAGCACGTAATCTCCTATTGCTACACCAATACGTACGGATGCGTTTTCTTTCGTGCTAAATGCTCCGTATGGAAGATTTTGAATGGGGAACTCATTTTCGCTATCAACCGGTATAAAAGATTTGAGAGCTGGATCAGTGGTTTTTGTAAACATAATTTGTGTTATTTATAAAAGATTCAGGGTTTTAAGGTCATCGAGGGGTTCATCGAAACTGCAACTGCCATAAGATGTGGCGAGTTTTGAGCGGAAATGTTCAAGTCTGGACAGACTGATAGACAAGTCTTTCCAACGAAATGTATCTTCATCAAAATGGAAGTTTGCAGGATTTTCTTCCACCAAAATTTCTTTAATTTGATGATGAGCCAACCGATGCTCACCTGCAAGCAGAAGGGCTCCAAATACATTGAAAAATCCGTGCATTTTGGTAATAAGAGCTTCATTGAAATGGCGAACCGGGTGATGAAGCCCGGCGGTTGCCTTCATAGGGATTTCCATTTTTACAGTTTGATAAATAGCAGTAGCAACTTCATCAACCGAAGGAAATAGACTGGCTGTAATGCCGCCGCATCGCAGTTTAAAACCTACAGAAGTTTCCTTCGAAGCTTGTTTTAATACGCTTGTAACGTGCTGACAAGTCGTTTGCCAATTTTCTTTCCTCACCGGTTCAAAAAAAAGTTGGCTGTTACTAAATCCTGCTTTTTTTACCGCATGAATTGTTTCTGAAATAAGCTGTTGGTAAGCTGCTTCATTTGGTAGCTCCGGTAACTTAATTTCAAAAACCGGAATTTCAACCATGCCGGAATATTTTTTGATGAAAGTCGTGGAATCATCAAGCATGGATTCTATGGCTTGTTTGTAAGAATCGAGTCCGGATGGATTTCCGCCTAATACGGAAAAGCGGA
>PXCK01000186.1 GCA_003566635.1 Balneolia bacterium
GCTGCATAAAACTGTGGTGAACCAGAAATATCGTTTTCCAAACCCGGGCCACCATTCCCACCATCTTCATCTTCTATACCTGCAACACTTTCGCCTAAATCACCTGCACCACCTCCACCGGAGGCAGCAGCCTGTCCTGGTGAACCACCTGAGTTACCACCATTAAATCCATCTCCTCCACTTGCAGATGATGGTTGCAAGGCATTTCCCCCATTACCACCTCTGGCACCGCCCCCGCTTCCTCCATCATTACCCGGGCCGTTTCCACCAATACCTCCACCGCCACCTAAGCCAATAAATGATTCGAAGGAACTGTCTTCGCCATTCAATCCGGAGTTGTTGCCGCTCGCTCCGGGAGCTCCACCGGCACCTACAACAATTGGCACAGGGTTCGTGTATCCGGTAATATCTAAATCTTCAAGAAAAATATAACCTCCTGCACCACCACCACCACTGCCGGCGAAATTAAAGTTAGTTGATGACCCACCCCCACCACCTCCGCCAACTATTAAAACATCAACAGAGACAACACCTGCAGGTATTGGCCAGTCATAACTTCCCGGTTCATCAAAAATTTCAACAAAAACACCAGGCGGTAGAGCGGTAAAATCAACTTCCACAGTTCCAATTATTGGGTCAGATACATCAGGTCCCAAATATGCTGTAATTGTAGCGGTTTCAACAATTGTGGAAGATGTTAGTGTAGCAGTGTAAGTCCCATCACCAACGTCAAAACCCAAAATCGATGTACCACTTGATGCAGATGCACCGTCGCTAAGTGTACCTGCATTAGTGGTTATCAAAATATCTTCACCATCAAACCCATAATTAATTCCATCATCAGCAAAAAGTTCAACAGTTATGGTAGTACTCGTCAAACCATTTGCCAGAAGTGTTCCATCAGCTGATGTAATGGTCGATTCAATTGGATCAGGCAATATTTGATTGTATGATATTACTACCAATCCTTCCCCACCGGAGCCGGAAGCGCCTCCGTTTCTACCACGACCACCACCACCACCACCGGGGTTTTGACCATTAATACCCGGTTGTTCATTATCTCCACCATTTCCACCGTCACCTTGACCACTTCCACCCGTACCGCCTGTATTACCTGATGCATCACTTCCATTAGCGCCATCAGCATTGGTAAAAGCGGAACCTCCTCCGCCGCCGCCGGAATTATTACTTCTATCTCCACCATCACCACCTGAAAATACAATCGAACCGTTTGAGCTGGAAGCTTGTCCACCTGCTCCACCACTATTTTCACCCTGAGAACCACCTTCAGCGAGTAACTCCGAGCCCCCATCAAATGTACTGGATGAGCCATCTTGACCTGGTCCTCCACCACTACCTACAATCACCGTGTATGTTTCACCCGGGCTCACAAAAAAAACAGAAGCTGCATAGGCACCGCCACCTCCACCACCGCGTCCTTGATTACCACTCGAAGGACCGCCACCGCCACCGCCACCCCAGGCTTGAACCAGAATTGAACTAACACCTGCCGGGACAGTCCACTGAAATGTACCCGGATTATTGAACTCTTCAGTTACATTTGCAGTTTCAAATGATACAAATTCAAAATTAGATATCGTTGTTTGTGCTCTTCCAAAAAGTTGATCTACTGAAAAAGCAGCAAAACAAAAAACTTGATTAGGTCCAAGTGGAACTGCTGTTGAGCCTGATTGTGTCGTCGCTCCATCATCATCTGTTAATTGGAAGGTATTACCGTTTATTGTATATCCAAATGGATCCCATTCGGGGCCATCATTATCAAAAGTCTCATAATTCCAGTCAAAACTAATAGTTGATAAATCAGTTGAGGGATTTTGAATGCAATAGGTTGTTACATTGGCAGTATTAGATTGATTATCAGAACCTATAAGTGTGATTGAATTTGGAGCCTGAGATTCTTCAATATCACCATCTCCACCGTCAGCATCAAATGTCCAGTTTGATGGAGCAAAAACACCCTGAAATCCCTCCACGATTATACCCATTATTGTTGGAGCTTGCTCCGATATAGCAGAAACTTCTAATTTTGGTATATGTTTTTTTGGGATTGATCTCGCAACTCTGTTGTTAATGCGATTATTAACATCAGTTGTATCGGAACTTGATATGCTGAAACCCAATTCAGTACTAGTACCCGCTTCTGCTATATGTGGTAAGAGCCAAATTAAAATGGCTATAAAATATAATGAAAAACTCTTTTTCAACTAAAAATACTTATGATTGACGTATTTCTTTAATATAAGAAATGTAAATACCAATACGTAGTAGTATCGTATTAAGTTTAACAGAACGTCAACTAAATTTATCTATTATAAATTAGCTACTCCAAGCTAAGTGAAATAGCCATTTTTAATAAACCTTATGTCTCATACCGATATTGAGAAAAACTTCATTTTCTACCCAAGGATAGGGGATTCTTAAAATCAAATAAAGCCTTCAAGAAGGCTTTGAAAAACCAGGGATTTTGGTCGTATTCAACGCCGTCGTGAAAATACGCAGTATGGCTAATCTATTCGAGGATTTTATTTTTGGGATAAGGCAAAAGACGGGCAAAATAACGTTTTCGCAAAGGCTTCTTCTATAATACTATAACTCGGATTGGTCACTAATAGATTTTCTTGTTTAAAAGCGACAGGAAAACTTTACAGAGTTTTAACTACAATCAAATTTAAGTGAGTGTATTATTTTGCTATATACAATCAGTTCAAATGTTTATGAATTAGCTACATAATTTAGTGAACAATTTGGTTTATGAATTATCTCATACCGGTAAAAACGCGGAAGTTATATGTAAAGGACATCAAGAAGTAACGTGATAATACATTCGATTGTAAATCTTGCACATATTCATCTGTAACAGAGCGGTTGATGTTGTTATTCTGATTTAAAATATCAACCACACTAAACTTAATTTCAGCAGCCTCGTTTTTGAGGAATTTATAACCAATTGCTGCGTTCCATGAAACTGTACTACGGTTAAAATCACTGCTTAACCCTTCAAAGTGGTTAACGTTTAACTCAGATTGCAATACAAGTCTGCCCCATGGAAGTAGATTTACCCTGCTCCCAAAACGACCGGCATAATAATTATTATCCGCCTCGGGGCGTAGTGAGTTTTCTACAATATTGTAAGATGCACGGTACGAAAGGGTAAATTCAACACGCTCACTAATATTACTATTTAATGTCAGACCTGAATTTAATCCAAGGTTTTTGCTATCGCCTGTTATGTTATTAACAATAGTTGGAGTTTCACTATAGGTGATACCGGAAAACCAATTCAAGTTACTTGCAATGGCAGCGATAGGCAATCCGTAGTTCATAAATGTACGTAATGCCCAGGAGTTGCCCGTATTCTCCGGTTGCGAGAACCTAGCACCTCGACCTAATACGACTCCATTTGCCAACACTGTATCCTGTATTGCTGTAAATGTAGATGTACCAATTGTATTTTCGGTAAAGCTACCACTCATCCAAACCATAAATGAACGGCCTGCTTCCGGATTTGTAGTTCTGTAATTCACAGAAAAGTTATGAGAGTAAGATTGATTTAGATCGGGATTACCTGAGCTTAGTTGCAGTGGGTTGGTATTATCTATTACATCCTGAAGCTGGTTTGCAGAAGGTGTCCTGGTGTTAGTTCGGTAATTAATACGGAAATTACTTGTTTGAGATAAACGGTAGAATACAGTGGCGTTTGGTAGTAGGTTGTTGTAGGTCTGACGTGTATCGGTAGCAATTGGAAATTCCTGTTCGCCTCTTAATAATGTGTATTGATAGGCGAATCCTATGTTGTAATTGAATTGCATATCACCCGAACGAAAACCTGCTGATACTCTGTGGGTATAAACATTATTGTCAAAACGATTTGATAGTGTAGGGTCTAATTCACCAATAATAGTGCCTTCTGCATCCGTTTCAAAAGCATTTCTACGAGAATAGGTATTATTTAAGCCGGGATTATAACCAATGTTTAGTCCGCTTCTTTCACCTAAGGGTTCTGTATATTGGATGTTAGCAGAAAGGTTATACCCGCTGTTGAATAAATCATTCAATTGATTTTGAATCAAAGGGTCATTTTGTCCGAAAAATGTTTCTCCAATTTGGAATTGCTCACCATTTGATTCGTTAACATCAGTTCTAAGGTTTACTGACAGGGTTCTGCGTGGTTGTTCAAAACTATGACGAAACAAAATGGTATTGGCAATGTTATAGGCTGTATCTTCCGAGCTAAATTGATTTGTAGTTTGGTTTAACATCTGTCCCACCGGATCCATAGTTAATGCCTGAAGTGCAGAACCTGCATTGTTTATTTGAAAGCTGGCTCTTGGAGTAATAATCAATGAATTTCTCTCATCGATAGTATATTCTATTCTACCATTTACGCGGTGGTTGTAATTATCACTTTCTGCAAATAGGTTTTCATCGTAAATCTGACCGGTTTCGATTCCACTCAGGAATCTCCTTTCAAGTACTTGGTCATTCGTGTTATCAGTTAGGTTGAAGAAATAACTACCGGTCATATTCCAGCTGTCATTCCATCTATCTATGTAGTTTAGACCAAATGAGTTTACTGAGCTAACACCATTTTGCTGACCAACAAGAAAATCTCGAGCAGCACCACCGCCACCCCAACTGCCCCTTCCACGCATCATACCTCCACGACCTCCACCTCTTGCGGGTCCGGCAGCTACACCTGCTAAATCCTCAGTTGCAAAGTTCTGTTGGTTGATATTATTACTCATTCCTAACACCGATATCCGCTGGGGACCGTTAAAAAGGTTAGCATTACCACCGGCCATATATGTACTTTCTGTACCCCCACTAATTCCAACTCGGCCAAAACGACCATTATTCATGCCCGGTCTGGTACGAATGTTAATTGTACGATCGGTATTTCCATCAAAAAAGCCGGTAAACTGCGCCTGATCACTCTGTCTGTCAAAAACTTCAACTTGTGAAATAATTTCTGCGGGGAGATTTCTTAGTGCTGCTACCGCATCATCCCCAAAAAATTCAGAACCATCAACCGTTACTCTTCGAACATCTTCACCTTGTGCCTGTACCCTACCACCTTCTATGGTAAAGCCCGGCATTCGTCTAACTAATTCTTCTGCACTCGCATCGCGGTTAAGCCTGTAGGCATCAGCGCTAAAAGCTGTGGTATCACCCCGAACTTCCATTCTGGGAGCCAAAGCCGCAACACGCAACTCATCTAATTGTAGAGGGTCTTCTTCTAACTTCACCAAAAGGTCGGTAACAGATTCAACTGTTACATCAATTTTTTGTTCATGTACTTTATAACCAACAAAACGAATTTGCAAAATATATTCATCAGGTACTACTCGTTGAATTTGGAAATTTCCTTCTACATCGGACTGTGTACCACGAACAATACTACTATCAACCGCACTTAATAAAATAATGTTTGCTCCCGGCAATGGGGTTTCATCAGAAGCTTCGAGCAAAGTACCACCAACCACACGTTGATCACTTTGGGCGTAAAGGGGTAAAATTCCAATACAAATTAAGATAATACAAGTCAGTAGAAGTCGTTCTGTCATAATAGTTTATATGATGAAGTTTATATTGATGAATGATATACCGTTATTTGACGTAAAGCGTTCAAAATTGATCACTAAAAATCCAATATTTATCAATTGTAAATAAAAGGTGCATTATAGTTACCATTTAGGCCAACTACTCGTAAAAATATTCCTCAGTTATATGATTTAGTTTCTGTTATTAATGACTATATAAAAATTTTGACACGGACAGGTTTTATTTCTATAAGCCACAGTCAAATAAAATATTTTAATATTGGTATTTCGTTTTATCAGTTAAAATCTCATATTACCCTAAGATGAAGCAAATAGCTGAAAAGTATATTTTATATTTAAAAGTCGAAAGGAATGCATCGAAGCATACCTTACTTTCTTATGATACAGATTTGCGCTCATTTCACGCTTTTCTTTCAGAATATGACCCTCGTTGTAACGAGAATCCCAAACTTATAACACGCTTTACCATCCGTGCATGGATGTCGGAATTATCTGACAAAGGGCTTAAAAAATCATCTATCTCCCGAAAAGTATCAGGATTAAGATCTTTCTTTAAATATGCCCTTAAAAAAGGGTATGTGAACAAGAATCCGGCCTTATTAGTAGGGTTACCCAAGAAAGAGAAAGTTTTACCAAAGACGGTTCAACAACATGAAATGAACCATTTGTTTGATGTTTTACCTAATGACACTCCTATTGACATACGAAACATTGCTATTATTGAGCTGTTTTATGCTACCGGAATGCGATTAAACGAACTAATTAATATTGATCTAAAGCATATCGATCTGAGCCGCAGGCAAGTGCTCGTAATGGGTAAAGGAAAAAAGGAGCGTATTGTACCTTTCGGCGATTCTGCAAAAAGAGCTATTCAAAATTGGCTACAAGTTCGTAAGGAATGCGTATCAATAAAAAGTGATTTTAGTGATCGTCAAGCTTTATTTATAACTGCCAGAGGAAAGCGTTCTTACCCGGTGGAAATTCGCAGAATGATCAAAGCAAACTTATTAAAAGTGAGCGAAGTTCACCAAAAGAGTCCGCACGTTTTACGACATAGTTTTGCTACTCACTTATTAAATCAAGGAGCTGATTTACGAATTATTCAAGAGTTTTTAGGGCATTCTGCCTTATCATCAACACAAGTTTACACCCATGTAAGTGCCGAAAAGCTTAAGCAAATTTATTCTGAGGCACATCCAAGGGGAAAGCAGTGAAATATTAACCAAGTAAAAAAAGAGGAAATTATGAATACATCATTCACCGCAAGACATTTTGAAGCAAGCACCAGATTAAAAGATTCGGCTGAAGAGTCTGTCAAAAAACTGACAAAATTTTATGATGGTATTCTCGACTGTGATATCATTATGGAACCGACCAAAGACCACGATAATCCTCAGTCGGTCGAATTAATGGTAAAGGTTACAGGAGATTTACTGAAGGCAACAGAAACAGCTCCAACTTACGAGCAAGCACTTACTAAAGCCATAGATAATATGAGCAGACAGCTTAAGAGATATAAAAATAAACGATTCGCTAAATAAAGTTATTAATCATGCCGCTACAGGAAACCTCGCCTATACCCAGAAAAAAGTACATTACTGTAGAATATCTTGTAGAACAACTGAAAGATACCGTTAAAGTAGATGTAGAGGTTTGTACTGCAGGGCCAAATTGTTTAAAGCGCCGGATTACCGAGCCGGATTTACACAGGCCGGGTCTGGCGCTTTCAGGTTTTACTGAATTATTTACATGGCACAGAGTTCAAATTTTTGGTAACACCGAATCTGAATATCTCGACCATTTATCAAATAAGGCAAAGATTGAAGCATTTTCTAATCTAACTAAATTTGAAGTGCCGATTATATTCATAACACACGGGAACCGTCTCCCTGATTCTCTGGTCAATTTAGCTAAGCAAGCCAGCATAGCTGTTTTCTACACAGAAATGGATACCGTAAAATTCATGTATTTTTTACAGGATTTTTTGGATGATCAGTTTGCTCTTCAAACCGTTGTACATGGTGCAATGGTTGATGTTTATGGTATAGGGATATTGATTGCAGGTAAAGCCGGTATAGGAAAAAGTGAAGTTGCTCTCGATTTGATAGAAAGAGGCCATAGACTTGTATCGGATGACGTTGTTCGCTTAACAAAAAAGAATAATGTATTGATTTCAACAGCCACCGATATCAATAAACATTTTATGGAAATTCGTGGTCTTGGTATAATCGATATAATGAAAATGTTTGGTATTCGTGCTGTTCGTTACCAAAAAAGGTTGGAGGTTGTAGTAGAACTCTACCATTGGGACGAACTCAAAAAGGTGGACAGAACAGGTCTTACACGAGAAACAATTAAAATTTTAGATGTTGATATACCTTTAATTAAACTACCCATAACACCCGGTAAGAATATCACAGTCATCGCAGAGGTAATCGCAATGAATCATCTGTTAAATCATTACGGTTATAATGCAGCCAGGGAACTGCAGGAAATCCTCCGTAAAAAAATAAAAGAAAAATCAGAAATGGTTGATACTTCTAACCTTAGTAACCGCGCAATTAATTACTTCGAAGGTGATACGGAGTAAATTCTATGTTTAGATGTCAATTATAACTTATAATAAAAAAAGGGACAGGCATTAACCTGTCCCTCAAAATCCCAAGTCATTTAACCCGAATTATTCACGAAAGGATGAAATTTAAATCTTATACTGTTAAAAATATATTATTTAGAAAAATACTACACTCACACAAATTTGGGTGTGGTTTAAATGCTACAAAATTTCCACGCTAGCTGCGTTAAAGTTGAAAAAGTCATGCTCAGGGTACTAAGGTACCCTTCCGCTGATTTTCCACCTTCGCCTTGCTACCAAGAAAATTTTTTGGTGAATAATCCGGGTTAAAAAGACTTAATTTTGCGAAGTTGTTTGTGTTAGCAACTGTGTCAGTCTGTTAACGAAATCTCCCGGTGATTCAAGATTCCCTTCAAGTAACAGTGAACTTTCGTACAACTGACTCGCAATTGCCTCTACCATTTCTGTTTTTCCGTCCACATTCAATTTATTAAGATTAGTTATTAACGGGTGGGATGCATTGACTTCCAACACACGCTTCGATTCAAATGGATTTGATTGATCCATCATTTTCATCATGCGTTCCATGTGCGGGTCTAAGCCTTCTTTACCAATAGTTAGCATTACCGGAGAATCTACTAATCGTTTGGATGTAACAACATCTTCAACTTTGTCGCCAACAACTTTTTTGAATACATCAAGAATTGAGTTTAACTCTTCTCCTTTTAACGAATCTTCCTGGGAATCTTCGTCAGAACCTAAATCAATATCAGACTTTTCAATACTTTTGAAAGGTTTTTCCTTGTAATTAAAAATCCCGGGAACCACGAAAGCATCGATTGGATCAGAAAGTAACAGCACTTCTACATCTTTTTTTGCAAAAAACTCCAATTTCGGATTTCTGCGCATTTCCTTTAGGTTATCACCGGTTAAGTAGTAGATTTCTTTTTGAAAATCCGGCATACGCTCTACGTAAGTTGCCAAACTTACAAGCTCGTCATCATCCGATTTAGTTGTTTGGAAACGAAGTAATTCGGTTAATCTTTCTTTATTGGCAAAATCACTGTTAAGACCAGATTTGAACAAGGATCCAAATTCTTTATAAAAGGTTTTAAATTTATCGTGTTCCTCTTTAGCCCAATACTCAATCATCCCAAGAATTTTACCAACCAAAACATCCTTGATCTTGTTCATAATGGGGGTGTATTGGGTAACTTCACGAGATACATTAAGCGGTAAATCCTCGCTATCGACTACTCCTTCTATAAACCTCAAATACTCGGGTAGCAACTCTTTGCAGTCTTCCTGAACAAAAACTTTATTACTGTAAAGCTGCACCGATTTCAATTCTTCGTATCTATAGAAATTTGGGCGTGCTTTTTGAGGAACAAACAGAAGCGCTTTAAAGTTAATACGCCCTTCCATTGCCAGATGCAAATTGTCTAAAGGATCTTCAAAATCATTTGAAATGAATTTATAAAATTCATTTAGCTCTTCATTGGTTACATCATTTTTAGACTTATGCCATAGTGCACCTTTAGAGTTAATTTGCTCTTCACCTAAATATATCGGGTAATCAACAAAATTAGAATATTTTCTAATAATGTTTTTTATGCTGAAAGATTTACTAAACTCTTTATGCCCATCCTTAAGTTTAAAAGAAATTTTTGTTCCTCTGTCCTCTTTTGAACTTTCCTCAATTTGATACGTCCCTTGACCATCACTAACCCATTTCCAGGCTTTACCATCTCCTTCAGCAGCTTTTGTCTCAACTGTAATTTCATCAGTAACCATAAAAGCCGAATAGAATCCAACCCCGAATTGACCAATCATATTGCCATCAATTTTTTTATCGCCATTTTTCATTTGTTTAATGAACTCAAGCGTTCCTGAGCTGGCAACTGTTCCGAGTTTAGTACTCAAGTCTTCATAGCTCATACCAATACCGGTATCCTCTATCGAAAATGTATTCTTTTCTTCATCTAACTCAATTTTTATCTGTAGTGGTAATTCAGGCGATGCAATGTCTTTTTGCGTCAATTGAAGATACCTGACCTTGTTTAAAGCATCAGACGCGTTAGATACCAATTCACGAAGAAATACGTCAGGGTTGGTGTATAGTGAGTTTATGATTAAGTGCAGAAGTTGTTTCATTTCTGCTTTAAACTCAAAAGTATTATTCTTTTTCTTAGGCATAGGAATTTAAAATTTTAGAATGATAATTATTTGCCAATCTTTATTCAAAAACTATGCCAATGAATACACAATGTCATTTCTTCACAAATAAAAAAAGCCGACACCTTCCGGTGATCGGCCTTGGGACTGTAATGTTACTTTATTACTACGCCTGTAGTTTCAAGATTAGCATTCAGTCCTCTAATCCGTTTGGAAGGTTATCCTTACAAAGTTTTTTATTTTTTTTGAAAAAAGTCGGCAAACTCAAAAGATATAATACCTTAAGAATATCGCTTTTTAATTTCGTCGTAAGAACGCTCCAAATCGATGATTGGCTCAGGATAATCGATCGTGCGATTTTCTTTTAGTGGGGTATGTATTCCTTTAGTAGAAATATTATTGAGTTGTGGTAACCAATACCGAATGTATTCTGCATTGGGGTCATACCTTTCGGCTTGAACAACAATATTAAAGTATCGATCACGAGGATCATTACCTACTCCCGAAACATAAGCCCAATTTCCCCAATTACTGCAAACATCATAATCCAGTAATACAGACTCAAAATATTCTGCTCCCATACGCCAATCAAGATTCAGATTTTTTGCAAAAAAACTCGCTACGTTTTGTCTTCCTCGGTTACTCATAAAACCCGTTTCCCTTAACTCAACCATGTTTGCATCTACAAATGGAATACCGGTTTCACCTTCAATCCATGCTTTCAACATGTTCTTATTCCGTGACCAGTCTACAGATTCTCCCTTAATACCCGCTTCGTAGAAAAAACGATCCCCATGTTTTAAGTGAATGAAACGAAAATAATCACGCCAAATGAGTTCAAAAATCATCCAGTAAGTAGAACTATTTGACTTTCGCTCCGATTCATATCTGCGAACTTCATGGTAAATTTTCCTGGGTGATATACAACCATTTGCGAGCCAGGCAGAAAACTTTGATGAATAATCAGCCCCCAATAAACCATTTCGCGTCTGTTTATACACTTTTAAATGATCACCTTCCCAAAAATAATCGTTTAAACGCTTTAACGCTTCATCCTCCCCGCCATTAAAACTCAAAACTGCTTTATTATCCGGTTTTTTGGGACTCACTTCAAAAAATGAATAATCTATATCTAACTTATCATTCCGGATGCTTGTCTCAGGTAAAGATGGGATAGTTTCAGGTTGAGGGAACAATTCACGCACCTTACTGTATTTCTCCACTTTTTTTCGAAAAGCAGTAAAGACCTCCGGTATTTTTTCAAACTCAAATGGAAGGTCATCGGCATGATATAATGTTGAACCCCAAAAGGAGTGAACTTTCACACCGGCTTCTTCAAGCTTTTCAACCAACTTATCTTCCAATTCCGTTTCTTCATTGGCTGCCTCTTCATGAAAATAAACATGCTCTACTCCGTACTTTTCTACATAATGCATGATTACCTTCACGGTGTCACCATAACCCAATACTAAACCTGAACCTTTTTGATGAAGATTTTCATGTAAATTTTGTAGTGATTCAAATAAAAAGTTGAGACGATATTCACCTGTCTTGGGAAAACCAAAAGATGTTTTGCCATGTTGAATCGGATCAAATACATAGAGTGGAATCAAATTTCCTGAATTTCTACATGCTTGATATAGTACTTCATTATCGTGTAATCGTAAGTCGTTTCTAAACCAAATTAAGTTCATGATATATATAAAGTATAGGTTGAGTTTGAGTGATTTCAACAGAATTACTTAATGCTTAATTCCTATTGCACCAATATGATTTTCTATTTCTTATTTTTGCGACACCGTTCACTGCAATATTTTACAGAATCCCAATTTTTTTCCCACTTTTTCCTCCAAGTGAAAGGTCGACCACAAGTTTCACAATTTTTTTGAGGCAAATAACTTTTATTCCCTTTAAATGTACTCAACCTTTTCCTCTCCGTACATGGGTTTTAAGTATTCGTTGGTTTTCCTCCTTTACCAACGGGTCCGATTTCTTAGCCCATAAAATAGAAGACGCATTTTTATAGGAGGCTTTAATATCTGAAACGATTGGAGCAGGATAATCACTTCCAATTTCTACATTATACATTTTTTGTTCAAGGGGAGTCATTTTCCAGGGTTCGTGAATTAGTTCAACGGGTACGTTACTAAGTTCTGGTAACCATTGTTTTAAGAAAACACCTTCGGAATCATGATCAATAGATTGTTTTATCGGATTATATATTCTAATGGTATTAATGCCATGTGTACCTGCCTGCATTTGAAATTGACTAAAGTGAATTCCGGGCTCAAAATCTAAAAATTGCTTTCCTAAATGCTTGGACCCGGCTTGCCACGGCTGCCACAAATGGTGAGTAAGAAAAGAAACCAGCATAGCCCTCATTCTAAAATTGAGATATCCGGTTTCATTTACACAACGCATGCATGCATCAACCATTGGATACCCTGTTTTGCCATTTCTCCAGGCTTGTAGCTTATAATCATCTATCTCCGTTCTTATATCATCAAAACCTCTATTAGCATTTTCGAACTCTAGACGAGGTTCCATTTCAAACTTTTGAATGAAATGGCAATGCCACTGTAATCTGGACATAAATGAAGCAATATTTCGTTTGTTAGCAGCTTCATCCTTTGCTTTCTTAGCCGCCTGATACACTTGTCGCATCGATATACTGCCCCATGTAAGGTGCACACTTAACCGACTACAACTTTGTCTACTATCCAAGGGTTTAGATATATGAGCATTGTAGAATGATGACCTGTCATACAAGAAAGAAGCTAATGTACTCATAGCTTCCTTTTCTCCGGCTTTTTGAAAATGAGATGGATACTGCTGATATAACTCAGGCAAATTCCATGAACCTAATTTAATGACTTGATCATCTGTTAGGTTTACAGTTCTAAGGTTCTGTAAATCAGGATTTTGAGTTTCAGATGCATGTACAGCAAACCATTTTTTAGTCCAGTTTGTTCTGTCTTTTACCCCTCTTATTATTCCGTTCGTTTGTGATTCAACCCACTGTATTAGTTCAAATTTGAAAAAGGCTGCCAGATTTTTATCTCTTGTATAGGTAATATCTACACCGGTCTCCTCATGGCTCCAAATTGTCTTGATAGTAAATTGTGATGACAAATAACGAAACCCCACTTCTGCATCACAATAAAGTGGATATAATTTCCCGCCATTTGGAATTCGATTGTTTACATCATTCAAACAATGATAAGCAAACTGCCAGTGCCGGGGATGAAAGTGATCGTCGCTTTCTACCTGAGGTTCAAAGAATCGAATCAGTAAAAGTGGAAGACCGCTTTCTATAGCTTTTTTTAGAGGTTCATGATCTGTTAGTCGCAGATCTCTTTTGAACCAAACAATGCCGATTTCAGGTTTAGGTGTTATCATAAGCCTTTAACAATGTCGGCTAATGATAGCGTTCAGAAAATCAGTTTTCTGTCTATCCCGGATTATTCACCAAAAAATTTTCTTGGTAGCGAGGCGAAGGTGGAAAATCAGCGGAAGGGTACCTTAGTACCCTGAGCATGACTTTTTCAACTTCAACGCAGCTAGCGTGGAAATTTTGCAGCATTTAAACCACACCCAAATTTGAGTGAGTGTAGTATTATTCTAAATACAATATTTTTAATCGTATAAGATTTAAATTTCATCCTTTCGTGAATAATTCGGGCTATTTCTTTTTCTTGCGGCTAACTACAACATCTTTAATAATCATAGCACCAAGAGCACCCATAAAACCGCCATATCCCATACTGATGTGCCAATTAGAGGTGATGGGACATGTTCCTGAATAACAGCCGATATAATACCAATATGCATAGCCTGCTATAGCTCCTACAATTAACCCGGCAATTAAAAAATATTTAGTCATTTTGTCTTACTTTACTATTTAGTTATGTAGTAAATTTAAGTATAAAAAAAGAGCTGCGCAAGCAGCTCTTTTCTAAAACGTACTTTAATCCGAATTATCTTTGGATGCCAAGTTTTTCACGCACACGATCTGTAATATCAAATTGGTTGCTCATTTCTTCTGACATATAGAGTACAACCATATCGCCATTATTAACCATACGATTAAGGACATATGCAAGTTCAAGTTCCTCAGCTACTTCATTAATTGCATTTAAAATCCTTGTTCTGAGTGGTTCAATTAAAGCTTCCTGGCGCTCTAATAGCTCAGTTTGATAATCTTGTTGAAATTGCTGAAGTCTTCCGGCCATCTCTGCAAGACGCTCCTGCTCAACCTGACGGGCAGATTCTGAAATTACAGCAACTTTTTGCTCAAACTCTTCACGTGCTTGAACAAATTCTGTTTCCAACTGTGCAAATTCCCTACGCTTACGTGTAGTAAATCCTTCCAGTTGGTCGGAAATCGTAGTTAACTCAGGCATTTCTGCTAAAACCTGTGTTGCATCAACCACACCAATTCTAACTTGTTGCGCATTTGCATTGAGGGCTGTAACAAAAGTAAGAACAGCCAATAAACTAATAATTGTAAATAAACGAGTAATCATGATTAAATTCCTGAAATATTATTGAGTGAGAAGTTCAATTACAGCATCTGTAATGTTAATGGTATTTGGGTCACTTTCGATTACAAACAGCATAGGTTCAAAAGTGCTTGTCTCTGAATTAAAGACGTAGTCAAGATTCATATCCTGAGCTACTGTTCTAATAGCTTGGTCTATTTTCTCAACTACCGGTGCTGTTAATTCAGCTCTTCTTTCATCGAACAATAAGCCGAATTGCTGCTGCATCATTTGGAGTTCCTGAGCCATTTGACCAAGTGCTCTCTCTTCATTTTGACGCTGCGCTTGCGAAAGTGAAGCACGTGCTTGTTCATAAGCAACGATTTCTTCGCTATATCTTTCATAAGCTCTGTTAAACTCTTCCTCCCACTCATCATAGAAGACTTCGAGCTGTAGTTCAATTTCTTCTCTTTCCGGTAAAGCATCAAGTATTCGCTGAGGCTCGGCAAAACCAATCCGGTTTTGTGCCATAGCGAATGACGATACCGTCAAAAGCAAGAGCATGGTTAAAAAACTGATTCTTTGGATCATATTAGTTGTTTTTAGTTTTCATTATAAGATTCGTACTATCGCTGGGTTTCATCTACTTGAATTCCCAATTCCAGTAAAACTTCATCGCTAACGTTCCACTGCCTTCGAGCAAAGAAGAAAACATAATCTCCACTCCGATCAATAACAAAGTCAAGTCCATCTCTTTCGGCAACTACTTCAACTGCTTCTGCTACCCGCCTTTGTATTGGCTCTAATAGCTCACGTTGTTGTCTAAAAAAGTCTCCATTTGGTCCGAACCGACTATCAATATAACGTTCGCGCTCTCTAATTTTATTGTCAATCTCTTGTTGACGTTCTTGTCTAATCTCCGGAGTGAACAAAATTTCACGTGCTTCAAAGTCTGTTTTAAGACGATCAATTTCACGTTCCATATCAGAAATTTCATCTCTCCACGTTTCTGATAATTGTTGTAACCGCTGCTCAACACCATCATATTCTGGAATACGAGATAAAATATAATCGCTATCAATGAATGCAATTCGCTGATTTTGAGCATTTACAAAATCAGATCCTGCAATCAGGATAACAAAAAATGAAAGGAAAGTTTTTAGCATAAAACTTGTATTCATACCTGCCTCCGTTTAGAATGGTGATCCGATATTAAACAGGAATTCCCATTGGCCCGATTGTACACCGGTACCCGGTATTCCATCTAAGCGGTAACCGTAACTTAAATCAATAAGACCAAGAATTGGTAGGAAAATTCGTGTACCAAATCCAACGGATCGTTTTACATTAAAAGGGTCAAATTCATTAAAATCACGGTAGGAATTACCGGCTTCGAAGAACACATAGGGAATTAATTGAATTTGTTCGCTGGTTACCGCCGGAATACGTAATTCAGAAACATATTTACTGTAAATACGACCACCAATGGCTACATTTCCATCGATAGGAGAAATAGAACCGTTCCTTCCACCCGGGAAGCCTTTTAGATCTACGTTATTTTCAAAAAATGTTTGCTGCTGTTGCAATGCGGTACCACCAAGGAAATATCTTTGGTACTGACTTTGGTTATCATCACTAAACCAACCCAAATACCCATATTCAAAACCTGAACTGGCTACTAAACGCCCCACAATCGGAATATGTTGCGTAAACTTAACTTCACCTTGATAAAATTGTTGGAATCCTGGTAATGGGGGTGCTAATTCAAGCGTAGCTGAAAACCTTGAACCTGATGTAGGTGAAATTGGCATGTCAGTAGAATTCCTTTCTATACCCAGCGTAGCAGATAACGTATACGCACGTCCAGGTTCAATTAAACCACGTTGCTGAATAGTATCAAATAACTGAAAACGCAGAATGGTAAATTGAGTAAAGAAGTCATCCGGCCATGTAAGTCTGCGACCTAATGAAGTGGATACGGAAAGATTTTCAAAGCGTTCATTAGTATTTCTAAACTGCAAATAGCTGTAAGATGCATTAATACCAAAGGAGTTTGGTCGCCCAAACATCCATGGCTCCTGGAAACCAAAGTTATAACTTCTAAAGCCCGTACCTGTTAACTGCACACCCAGGCTAAGTCTTTGCCCATCCCCACTGGGGAGGGGTCTCCAAGCACTACCATCAAAGAAGTTTCTTGCTGAGAAGTTGTTGAAATTAACCCTTGCTGATAAAATCACGCCTAATTGACGACCTCCAAAACCACCGGATAATTCGAAGTTATCTGATCCGGTTGACTCATCAAGCGTATAAAAAATATCTACTGTTTTGTCCTCAAAATTGGTGTCGACATTGGGCATGATGTTTTCCGGGACGAAGTAACCCAACTGTGCAAGCTCACGAATTGATCGTTGAATAGAAGATCGACTAAAAAGTTGACCGGGCACCGTTCTGAGGTTTCTTCTCACAACATGATCGTTAGTCTTTGTATTTCCAACAAAATCTACTCTGTTAAAACGCGCTTGCTCATCTTCTACAATAGTAAAGAAAATATCGAGAGAATCACCTTCAACAACGCGAATGTCTTCCTCTATCTGGAAGAATACATATCCTGTATTGTAGTAGCGTGAAAAAATATCTGTTTCTCTTCTGTTTTGCTGAACATTTGACATAAAACGCTCTTCGTCAAAAACATCACCTTTCTCAAAATCTAAAGATTCTAAAAGTTGTTCTTCGGTAAAAACGGTATTTCCTTCGAATTCAATATTTCTAACAAAATACTGAGGACCTTCTTCAATTCGCATAAATACACCAATACCTTCGCGTCGGTTACTGTGCTGATACACAAAAACTGAATCTTCAACAATTCTTATATCCCGAAATCCATTACTTCTATAGAAGTTTAAGAGATTTTCTTGAGCCTCTTCAAAACTATCCCTGTCAAATGTCTGCCTCGTTAGCGATCTCCAAAGGTTTGTACGTTTAATTTCACGTAAGCTCCTGCGCAAACGTCTATCAGAAAAGGATTCATTGCCCTCGAAAGTAATATCTCTGATTTGAATACGCTGTCCCCGATCAACCCGAAACTCAAGTGAAACCCTGTTTCTTAGTTCGTCACGATCAACTTCTACAATTTCAACTTCGGTATTTCGGTAGCCCCTTTCTTCGAAATATCTCTTGATGATATTTATTGATTGATTTCTTGCAGATTCAGTTACTACAAATCCGGATGGAAGCGGGAGCTTTTCCCGAAGATCACGTCGCTGTGAACGTCTTGGACCTACAATATCAAACCTTTCGAGACGAGGCTCTTCAACCACCCTAATCTCTAAATCAATTTCTGTTGATGTACGATTTACCTGTACTACCTTTACATCAGAAAACAAACCGGTATTAAATAAACGACGAATTGCTTGCCCGATAGCTTCTCCGGGCACTAAAATCGTTTCACCAATTGTAAGACCGGAAGTAGCGATTATAAATGCCGGGCTTCTGGTTTCCAACCCTACTACCTCAATACTATTAATGCGCAATTCCTGAGGAGTCTGTTGTGTTGGGTTTGGGGTAACCTGTGAATAAGATGTTTGAACCGAAAGGACAGAAAGTAATCCAATAACCAGAAAAAGGCTTAAAATTGAATAGTTGCTTTTGAAAATCACTTGATAAATGTTGTTGGAATGTTTGTGAGTACTACTCTTGAGCATTGAAGGTTTTTTATTTCATGAAGCTTAAACGGTAATCTCGGCTTTTTCTTTTGCTTCTTTGTAAATTTGTTCTGATATCATGCCGTAACGTCTTTCTCTTGTTTGATATGCTTCTATTGCAGTGTATAAGTCATTACGACGGAACTCAGGCCAGTATTTAGAGCATATAAACATTTCTGTATAGGCCGATTGCCACAATAAAAAGTTACTAATACGGTATTCTCCACCGGTACGAATTAATAAATCGGGATCAGGCATTTCTGAAGTCGAGAGATAAGATGTTATTAACTCTTCATTTACTTCTTCGGGAATAATATCACCGGACTTTATTTTGTCAGATATTTTTTTCATGGCACGTGTTAAATCCCACCTGCCTGAATAGCTAAGTGCCAAATTAACAACCATACGTTCGTTATAGGCAGTTAAATCCATAGCTTCAATTAGCTCCTTATAACAAACGGAAGGTAATCGGTCTATCTGACCAATGGCATTAAGGCGAATATCATTATCATTCAGTTTCTTGGTTTCTTTGCGCAAAGATTGAATTAACAATTTCATAAGTGCGCTAATTTCTGCTTTGGGTCTTTTCCAATTTTCAGTTGAAAAAGCATAAAGCGTAAGGTACTCAACGCCTAACTGTGCACACGACTCAATGGTATCCCTAACAGAATCTACACCTGCTTTATGACCCTGAATCCTAACTTTACCTTTATTTTTAGCCCAGCGACCATTACCATCCATTATAATGGCTACATGTTTTGGAATTTGTCCTCTTTCCTTAAGTAAGGATTGTTTGAGAACATCTTCCTTGGTCTGCTTTTTGTTGTTGAGTTCTATTTTTTCCAAAATGAATGAATATAATTCTTTACAGAACAGCTAAAATACAAAATATCTTACTGTTGTACCACCATTGAACTATTTCTTTATTTGGTTCAATACAGAAAGCATATCAATAGCTGTAATAGCAGCTTCTTCCCCTTTATTCCCAGCTTTAGTGCCTGCCCGCTCAATTGCTTGTTCAATAGTTTCTGTGGTTAAGACTCCAAAAATTACAGGTTTTCCTGTTTTTAGGTTAGCTTGTAAAATTCCGGTATTAGCGGCACCTGCAACATAATCAAAGTGAGCAGTAGCTCCACGAATTACTAACCCTATGGCTATAACGGCATCAATATCATCTCTTTCGGCTAAGGTTTGACATACTAAAGGAAGTTCATACGAACCGGGACAATGTACAACTGTAATGGCTTCCTCTTTGTAACCGTGTCGCCTAAGCGTTTCTAATGCTCCTTGTAGTAATTTCTCAGTAATGAAGCTATTCCAGCGGGAAACTACAATCCCGATATTACCTGATGCTTCGTTAAGTTTTCCTTCAATAACATTAATTGCCATAACTAAATTGTTAACTCATTAGAATTTTTGTGGCACGCCTGTTTCAAGACATGTACGTTATCATAATCTATCGAAACTGTACCAAGAGTTGTAAGTTCTGATTTTTTAAACCCGTGAAAATCACTTCCTCCTGTTTTTAGCAAACCCCGCTCATCGCATAAAGTTGCATATTTTTGTTGCAGATTATAAGGGTGACTTGGGTGAATACACTCAAACCCATCTAATCCACAATCTATAAGATACTGAATATCCTGGTCACTGTAATAAGAAGCTGGATGTGCCAAAACAGCAACACCACCAGCATTGTGGATTATATCTATAGTTTCTTTTACAGGCTTATAGTCGGCTTTAAAATATGCAGGCAGATCATTTCCAAGCCACTTATTAAAAACTTGCTGTGTATGAGAAGCATAGCCTTTTTTAACGAGTACTTTTGCAATATGATTTCTACTAATATTCCAGGTTCCGCTTTCTGCTATAACATCATTAATATCGAGATCATACCCCATGTTACTAAGCTTGGATATCATTTTTTCTGCTCTGTTGACCCGTAACTTTTTCTGTTTTTGGGCAAAACTGGTAATTGACTCATCTTCGGTATTAAAACCGTAAGCTAACACATGTATTTCCCGACCCTCAAAATCACAAGTACATTCCATTCCACTTATAATTTCAATTTGTGAGTCGGTTGCAAGTTTAGCTTTCGCATAACCAGCAAATGTATCATGATCGGTAATTGCCAAAGCCGATAATCCTCTTTCAACTGCCATTTTCACAACCTCTTCAGGAGAATATTTCCCATCTGATTCGGTTGTATGGACATGAAGATCGGCTTTTTTTCGCATTATTGATGTCCCAAAATGGATTGGTACTCATCTTGGTTCTTCAACACTTCTTTTGCACGAATCAATAGATCATCATTCATTAAACTATAAACGGTTGTAGCCTCAGACCCTTCAAAGCGCGTAGTAAGTTCTAAATAAATTTCTCTTATTATTTGATGCTTACTCCGCATCATGTCACGTTGTTTCTCTGCCTCAATACCGGATCTAACATCATTTAGCTGACTTAGTATTGATTCCTGATCTTCAAACTCAGAATCAATTTGTGTGATTAATGCTTCTAATGACCGTTCAGAACGAGTGGTGTAGGTGAAATCATTGTTCTCCAAGTAGCTCACGAATTCCTGAAATATTATCTCTGAATCATCCATAGATGGCATTTCATCATTACGTGAAACAAATTCATTTGCGAAGAAGAAATAATGATTACCTCTTAATAAGGCTGTTTCCAAAACGCTTGGCACACCATTTGTAATTTCAACATCGGGTCTGATTCCTGTTAACTGATAAACCGTACGACCATTACGAGTTTGAAACTCTTCAGGATCGTCTTCATTTATACCACTTTCTAAATAATCTACCGATTGTATGAGCCTTCCACTTGGAATAAAATACTTTGATGTAGTTATCTTTAATGATAAGTTGTAAGAAAGTGGGCGAATAACTTGCACCAAGCCTTTTCCAAAACTTGTATCACCCATAATAACAGCTCTATCATAATCTTGAAGCGCACCGGCTACAATTTCAGAGGAGCTTGCACTTCCACCATTTTGAAGTACAACAACCGGTCGGTCATTGAAATTATAAGGGTTTTCAGTCCTGAATGTTTGTCGGGTTCCGGGTGCTTTGCCACGGGTTGAAACAACATCCATATTCTCGGGCAGGAAATTATCTAAGGTCGTAACTGCCTCATTCAGTAAACCACCAGGGTTATTACGTAAATCTAAAACCAGCCCTTGTAGATTACCTTTTTCCTCAAGACTTTCAATAGCTTCGCGAATATCGTTTCCGGCATTATTGGCAAAACGAGTTAGATGAATGTACCCTAACGTTTCTTCTTCGTCTATAAAACCGTAATAACTAATGTTTTTGATTTCAATTCGCTCTCGCTCAAGTTCAAACTCCAGCTCTTCATCTATGCCGGTTCTTCTAATTACTAATTGAACCTTTGTTCCCGGTTCGCCACGAAATTGGATGTTCAGATCTTCGGTAGTCATCTCGGATGCCATAATTCCATTCACTGATACGATTACATCCCCGGCTCTAACCCCATTCCTTTGTGCTGAATAACCGTCGATTGGAGCAATTACAACAAGCTCCCCGCCTCTTGCCCCTGCTTCAATTCCGACCCCGGCATAACTTCCGGTTGTCAACATATCTATGTCTTGTGTATCAGCTTCATCAATCAAAACAGTGTAGGGGTCGAGTTCTTCTAACATAGATACGATGCCTCTGCGTATGACCCTTTCAGGATCAACATCAACTACATAAAGTTCATTGACTTCGTTGATGATTTCACTAAAGGTGGTGAAGTTTTTTCGGATTTGAAAAAAAGGATCACTAGACGAAACAAACCCAATTAGTACAATTGTACTAATTAGAAGCGTGATGAGAATAATTTTTGATTTCATGTACTGCGGTTTTTTTATTGACCGACAGGAATTTGAAGTTGTTGTCCTATACGAATATTTGAACTCGACAAATTGTTCTGTCGCATAATTGCATTTACGCTTGTATTATTTGCCCTGGCAATATTATGGAGATTATCACCACGCCTAACAGTATAATTTATAACCTGCCCTGATGCTGCAATTTGATTTGTTGGGATACCGTTTCGGTTTCTTTCACGCATCATTGCTTGCTTCTGGGTTCTGTTCATATCGTTAACAGCAAGGAAATAATCTCGTTGATTAGCAGGAACATGTACCGTTAACCGCTGACCAACACGAATATTGTTTCCAATATTATTCCATGAGCGAACATTTGCAGCGCTGGTTCCATACCACTCGGCAATGTGACCTACAGTATCTCCTGATTTTACAGTATAATTAAGTGTTGCCATTCCGGAGGGAGCAGGAGCAGCTGAAACGGTTGATCTGCCCGCACTAGCAGACAAGGTTCTTGCCTGACGAGCATTTGATGGATTATCAGGAGAGATAGCAACATTACTTCCACCGGGTACCGGTATAATAATTTCCTGGCCCGGATGAATTAGAGAACTTAGGTTATCATTAGCGCTGTAAAGCCCCCTAACGGTTACTCCATAACGATTTGCAATAGCACCAAGCGTTTCGCCCCTGCTTACGGTATGAACAACAAGCGTTTGTCGTAAACTTTCAGGCATGTTTTCATAAGCAGCAAGGAATTTATCTCTGCTTCCTTTTGGAATTTTCAAAGGGTAAGGACGTGGTCCGGGCGGGGTTGCAAATCGAAGTAACTCGGGATTCAAACTTCTAAGCTCTTGCGTAGTAATACCGGCAAACTCTGCCAATACACTTAACTCAATAGAACCGGTTACTTCGGCAACATCATATTCGTATACATCTCCCGGTACCGGTCTTTCGAAACCAAAATCTTCAGGATTTAATGCGATTAATGTTGCGGCAATATAACTTGGGACATATCCGCGTGTTTCACGAGGCAAGTGCGGGAAAATAGTCCAATAGTCTCTGGAACCACCTGATAAGTTAATGGCCCTGCGGATAGAACGTGTACTGGCGTTATAATCTGCAAGAACCATATGCCAATCACCCCAAACTTCGTATAAATCGCGTAAGTGACGGGCTGCTGCACGAGTAGCTTTTTCAGGGTCACGTCTTTCGTCAATCCACCAGTTTACTTCCAAACCATAAGCTGCACCTGTTGCGTAAATAAACTGCCATAGTCCAACGGCTCGCATATGGCTTCTTGCCGTAGGTATTAAACCACTTTCAATCATGGAAAGGTGAATGAGTTCCTGAGGCACGCCCACTTCATCGAAAATACGGCGCATCATTGGGAAGTAGTAGGTAGAACGGTTTAGCCAATTGCGCATAACCTGAGGACGGCGTTCAGTTAAGAAGTGGATTTGATTGTTTACTTGCCTGTTAATAATAAGTGGAACATCAAACCTGTCTTCATCAAAACTTGCAGGCATTGCGAAATAGCTACCGTCAAACCATTCATCAACAGCAAAGAGTTCATCTCTAAAGTCAAAAACATCACCTTCAACTACGTTTACAGGTCCACTTATGCCGTAAAACTCATGATATTCTGCCATAACAGAACGGTACATCTCGTTAAAACGGCGGCTAGATTGAACATCAGGATAATCTTCAATCAAAAGTTGTGTTTTTTCTAACGCGGTTGTGAGAGCATCTTCGGCTTCAACCAAATCGTCGTTAATTTGTGCCTGAATAGACGCTAAGGTGTATTGCTTTATCTCGGCAATTCTGGACAAAACTGTTTTATCTATGGCATCCAGCTGAACAGGAGTACGCTCGGTATACCGTACACTTTGTTCTCTATCAATCGGATTTTCAAACCTTAGCTCAACTCTTGGTGGTGGTACATCAGGAATTTTTTGTTGTTGAGCAAAAGTTGCGGTAATAGCAAAACCACTACAAAGCAGTGTGGCAGCAATTTTTTTTATCATTACAATTGATGAAGTTTGTGTGAAATTTATAAAGTCTTTAATCAAATAATATAAGCATTCGATTGCATTTTTTTATCGATTTTCGACATAATAACAGATATATTTTGAGTTAAACGCTAACAGTGCTTATTTCTTGTTTGCTTAAATATCTGAAGTCCAGCCCTGTACAATTGGTAACCTTCTGCCATAGCCAAAAGCTTTGTTAGAAATTCTTAACCCCGGGGCAGCTTGTCTCCTTTTGTATTCATTTAAATCAACTAACCTTACGACTCGCTTAACGATTTCTTCATTTCCGACTTCTCTTACAATTGATGGTAAATCTGCTTGGTTTTCGATGTATAGTTTGAGGATTTTATCCAGCAGCGGGTAATCCGGTAAAGAATCGGAGTCTTTTTGGTTTGGTCTGAGTTCTGCACTTGGTGGTTTTGTGATTGTATTTTCCGGAATAATTTCCCTGCTATAGTAGGTGTCGTTTAGCCATCTGCTAAGTGCAAAAACGTCGGTTTTATACACATCCGACAAAATAGACAAACCACCGGCCATATCACCATATAAAGTGCAATATCCTACAGCCATTTCGGATTTATTACCTGTATTTAGAACTATATGACCAAACTTATTTGACAAAGCCATCAATAAAACACCCCGTGCCCTGCTCTGAATATTTTCTTCAGCAATATTGAAATTCGTATCCTTAAAAAATGGGTCAAGCTGATTTAAAAAGGCATCATATAAAGACTTAATTGAAATTGTATGCATATTCAAACCTAGATTATCAGCTAATCTAAGTGAATCTTCTACACTTCCTCCTGAAGAGAATTCTGAAGGCATGGTTACACCATATACATTTTTTGCGCCAAGAGCTTCGCAAGCAATGGTTGCGGTTAGGGCAGAATCTATCCCACCACTAAGGCCAACCAAAACCGTTTTTGCAATCTTTGTTTTATTGAGATAATCATTCAAACCGGTTACCAAAGCTTTAAAAATTCGCTCCTCCCTACCAGGTATGGTTGCATTCTGAATACCGGTCAGATTGCCATTTACAAACTCTGCATCAGCTAAACACTCTTTAAATATTTCTATTCTTGATGTTGGTATACCATCCGGATTTACACACATAGAATCACCATCAAAAATAACCTCGGTATTTGCACCAGTTTGATTTACGTAAACAATTGGCAACTTCAATGCTTTTGCATGGTTCTGGAGCATTTGCAAACGCAACTCCGGTTTTGCTACCGTAAAAGGCGATGCAGAAATATTGAACAAGATTTCGCAACCTCTATTTTTCAATTCCTCTGCCGGAGAAATATCATATTTATGATAGATGACCTCGTTTTCGTTATTCCAAATATCCTCACAAATCGTAATCCCGGTTTTTACTCCACATATTTCTACGACTTTGAACTCTTTGTTAGGTTCGAAGTAACGGAACTCGTCGAATACGTCATAGGTCGGCAACAATGTTTTATGGATGATATCTACAATGCCGCCACCCTTAGCAATTATTGCAGAATTGCAGATAGGCCTTCCTACACCGGATTTATTTTCAGTTGGTGCGCCAAAAATTATGGTTGACTTTCCGGTTGCTGAAATTATTTTTTCAGTAAAACGATATACTGATTCAAGAAAATCTTTACGTTCTAACAAATCCATTGGAGGATATCCGCAAATACTCAACTCAGGAAAGACTACTACATCTATGCCATCATTTTCTGCATTATTGTAGTATGAAAGAATCTTTTTAGTATTTCCTTCAATATCACCAACTATAGGGTTTAGCTGAACGAGCCGTATTTTCATGTTATAACTTAATTCGAAGAGTCAAAAACTTTCTGACCACCAACCCACGTCTCTAAGACTTGAATTTGCCATATTTCAGATTCATCAACCGTAAAGAAATCTCTGTCAATTAGTATGAAATCAGCCCATTTACCCGGCTCAAGCGATCCTAATCTTTCCTCTGCATGACCTGCATAAGCAGCACCAAGTGTAAACCCATGCAAAGCTTCCTCTCTGGTTAACGACTGCTCGCTATACCATCCACCCTCCGGGTTTCCATCTTGATCGGCTCGGGATACTGCAGCATACAAACCGTAAAATGGATTCACGGGCTCAACCGGAAAATCGGAACCGGCAGCGATAACAGTTCCCTGATCTAAAAAGGTTCTCCATGCATAACCACCTTGGATTCGTACGGGGCCTACCCTATCTTCAGCCATATTCATATCACTTGTAGCGTGTATAGGCTGCATTGAAGCAATGATGTCAATCTCCGCAAATCGGGGTATATCGTCCACATCTACAATTTGGGAATGTTCAATTCTGTGGCGCAGGCCATGATCACCTAATACTTTGTTCGCTCTTTCAAAAGCATTTAAAATTACATAATTCGCTTTATCGCCAATTGCATGAATTCCGGCCTGAAAACCGGCCTGGGATACCTTTAAAATTTGATTGTAGAAAACATCTTCCTCTTCAAATAATAGGCCTCTGTTTCCCGGGTCATCGCTATAATCTTCTTTTAGCGCAGCCCCACGACTACCTAGTGCACCGTCGGAATATAGCTTTACGCTACGTAAGGTCAACATTTCATCAGGCTGTGAATAGGGTCCCCCAGCAGATAGTTCATCGAAAGTTGATCCTGCTCCTGAAATCATACCATAGATTCGGGTTGTTAAACGACCGTTTTCGGAAAAGTCTCTGTATCTGTTAAATGCATCGACACTAACGCCTGCATCATGTACACCTGTTAATCCCATCTTAGCGATATTTTCCAAAGCCAATTCAAGAGCACGGCGATAATCCTGTTCATTCATTCCGGGAATTAAACTATTAACCAATCCCATTGCACGGTCAATTAGGATTCCTGTTGCTTTCCCGTTTTCATCTCTTAAAATAGCACCACCTTGTGGATCGGGAGTTTCATCTGTAATTCCGGCTAACTCCAATGCTTTTGAATTTACCCATGCAGCATGACCATCAACACGTGTTAAATATACCGGTCTATCAGATATAAAAGCATCAATATCCGAGGCATTCGGAAACTCATTTTCCGGCCAAAATGTGTGATTCCATCTACCACCAACAATCCACTCAGAATCAGGATTTTGGTCTGCAAACATACTTAAAGCTTCAAGAGTGGCTTCTTTAGTTCTGAATCCGGTTATGTCTGCACTTAGTAAACCTTCGCCAAGACCCATTATGTGAGCATGAGCATCAATCAAACCGGGCAACATGGTTTTACCCATTCCATCAATTTTAGTAGCACCAGAATAGTAATGGTCAAGTTCATCATAGGTTCCAACAGCCAATACTTTACCATCTTCGAAAACAACGGTATCAAACTCGAAAAGTCCACCGGAGTCCAAAAGTGTATAACCGTTTACATTGAAATATACTTTAACATTATTGTCTTTAGTACTTGTGGTACATGATATTAAGAATGTTAGTATTAAAATTATTATAAGATTTATGAACTTCATAAGAGTCAATTAGAATTGATTATACAGTAAATTATATCTATTGCAGAATTTGGATAAAGGTAGCATTTTATGTTTAAAAAAACCTTGACAAGAACAAATCTTAACGAACATCAATTCCCCGCCCAAAAAACCGGTCAACATGGGTGTAAAATTCGAGTTCTAAAAAAAGAAGAACTAACAGTGTTGGAACCGCTTAATCGTGAACTTTTTGGTGAAAAACGAATTATTAACCGCACTAATCATGACTTTTTACTGATACTTGGTGCATTTACAAAAGATATACCTGTTGGTTTTAAAGTTGGATATGGATTGAAAGAGAACGTTTTTTATTCTGCAAAAGGCGGTGTACTACAAAGCTATCGTGGCCTTGGGATTGCTACAGATCTTTTAGAAACAATGATGCAAATTTCAAAGGAAAAAGGTTATGAGTCGTTCAAATATGATACTTTCCCAAACATGCACCCCGGTATGTTACGAATAGGGCTTAAAAAAAATTTCAACGTGATTTTTGCCGGCTGGAATGCCCAATACAACGACTATCAAATAACTTTGTCAAAGACTCTTTAACAAATCACCAAAATCACTATTCATATCCATAAACCTTTGCAGCACTTTATTTTGAAAGTCTTCATCTATTAGTTTTTCTATATCTGACGGTTCACTTACCATCATTTCATCAAGCTTATAAGTCTGTTCATAAGGCCCTGCTTCAAACTTAATCAGGTATTTATTATTCCATAGAAAAACAGTGATTAGCATTTGAGGATGGTTGATTCTTGATATAGTTCTCATACGGATTTGTTTGTTATTGTTTGGTAATTTGTTCTAATCTTGAAAAGAACTGCCTTAACCTAACGGATGCTATTCCAACATAAAAAACAGATGCAAAAAGCATAACCAAGGCGCCTTGGTCGAAGTAATACATTAATAAAGCTGCAATTAGTACACTATCTATCATAAGTTGACCAACCCAAACTTTCATTGCTGTAAGCAATTGTTGTTTTTGTGCCCAATAACCCAATGTAACACTAATAACCAATAGTGGCATAACAATTACAATCATAAACAAAAACATAGGCTACTAATTCTATATATCTTTAGGCAATTATTGTTGTTTGAATCAAAAGTATAATTTAAGTAAAATTGTTATCTTAATAAGTCTGTAAGTTCAAATTAACGTATTAATTCAACCAAAATCATTTGAAAACAACCAAAAAGTATTTCATACTATTACTTTATTTTATTTTGATTAGGTTCTTTACTGTTAATAATAGCACAGCTCAAGAGCTAATTTTCCCTGATCATCCACTTGTAATTTCTTACACCTCTTCCGAATATTTTGCTTCTCAACAAAATTGGGCAATTACAGAAACTCAAGGGGGCTTTATGCTTTTTGGAAATTCCGAGGGCTTACTCTTGTATTATGGTAAAGGTTGGATACTACACGAAACAGATCGATCTCCGGGTAATTTATTTTCTGCTAGTGATGGAACTGTTTTTGCAACACTTAGTAGCGATATAGGAATTGTAGATTTTTCTCTTCCATTAGAATTTGAATTCCGAAGCCTACTACCCACACTAACGGAAGATGAAGTTCAGTTTCTTGACACCTATGAAATTCTCGAGATTGGCAACCACGTTTACTTCATAACAGATAATGGTGTATTTGTTTATAATGGAACCAAGCTGTCTTATGTTTCTAATGTTTACCCTATAGTAATTAACACCAATAAAGAGGCCTGGCTACAAGACTTTGACGGCTATCTATTTCAACATACAAATCCCGAAAACAGGTTTAAAAATCCTTTACCGCCTCTTTACTTTTCATTAAATAACCCTGACGGTACAGTTGAAGCTATCTCTTATGAAGCAGACACGTTTACAATAGATTTTGACAATCTTGATGTAGCCTATAACAGTTACATCGACGATAGATTCCTAAAAATTGCCGGTGACGACGGTCTCTTTAGGGTGTTTTATAACGATGACAGTCATCTGCTATTTACATCAACGAATTTGGGTTTACTAATTACTGATCAACATGGGTACCTGATTAAAAATTATAATGAACTAAATGGTCTTCCAGACAATACAGTTATTGCTGCCTATTTAGACAGCCATTCAAATATTTGGCTAGCCGGCAACTATGGGATACATCAACTTGTTACAAGCTCAAATACCTCTGTAATTACTCATTCACTTGGAATTACTGGAATTATATGGGGTTTTAAAGCTCATGGTGACAACTACTATGTCACCACATCTGATGGGTTATTCTTCCACCCACGGGGGACGGACTTCCGTAAATTCCAGAAAATAGATAGTGATTATAACTTATCATACAGTGATTTGTATTCATTGAGAAGTCCGGCTAGTAATGAATATGAACTATTTATTGTTGGGTTTGATGGCGTTTACACTCTAAATTCTAATAACCAGGTTGAAGAAATAATAAATGAAATTTTTTCATGGATATTTGAACTACCACATTTCCCCAACATGCTTTGGGGTGTAGATTTTTATAATAGATTGATCGCAATCAATTACAACAATGGCAATTGGTCTGTTGATGTAGCAAATAATTATTACTTCTCTGATTATATATCCGGTATTTCTACAAACGAGTTTGGGGCTCTTTTTACTTTTTATGATAAAGGTGCCATATTCGCTCATATTTCGAATGATGAGTCTGACTTTAAAACCCAGAACAAGTTGGTTGACCGTATTACCGATATTGAAGGTTTTACTATTGAATTGTTTAACGTTGAGGTTCAAACAGATACTGCAGCAATAAACTCCCAAAGCGGGTTGAGATCGCCAACAGTTGGGTTTTTCAATAACAAGAAGCTAATCTACTCTGATGATGGTATTTTTCGTTTGGATACAGAGCGACTACCAAGTCACTTACTGTTAAAGAGGTGGGAAACAGTTGGTATTGATCAGTCCGAGTGGATTTACTGGTCTATGATTCGTACAACAGAAGGATATATTTGGTTTTCGCGAAGTAGAAATCGAACCCCACAACTGGGAGCTATAAATTTATCTGACTTGAACCTAAGAATAAACCAACCATTTTATTTTTTAAACACATGGGAGGTTAATGAGTTAGTATATGATGCTGATAATGATTTAATTTTTGCCATAAGTCCTACTAAAATTCTTGTTAGAGACAGTAGTGATATTTACGAGAATTCAATAATTACTCCCAAACTTCATTTACTTTCTTTCCGAGATCAGCATAATAACTCAATAACAAATCCTTCTGAGATTACTGAAAACCCTGTCTTTCTGAGTTCCGGAACAAATAATTTACAAGTCGAAGTAGCCGGAAATACATTACACAATTCAACCTCCTTGAAATATAGCTTTTTCTTAGAAGGATATGATGCATCTTTTACACCTTGGTCAGAGTCTAATTCAAGAGAATTTGCTAACCTAAAGCCCGGTCATTACACGTTAAAAGCAAGAATGCTACTTGCTGATGGTCGAGTAATCGAACAAACCTTTCTCTCATTTTTTATTAATACACCGGTTTATTTAAGCCTTGGTGCCTTTGCTCTTTATATATCATTGCTGATACTGTTTATTTACGGACTAGTTTGGTACAGGTCAAAAAAATTAAGAGAGCAAAACCAAAAGTTAGAAGAACTTGTTCAGGAAAGATTAGTTAGTCTGACGGCACTTATGAATGAACTTTTACAACAAAAAAACGAGTTACGGCGTCAAATTGAGTTGAAGAAGCAACTTACAAAAATTGCAGCACATGATTTAAAAAATCCATTAACTGCAATAAAGGGATATTCTTTTTTAATTAATAACGAAGATGATATTGAAGAAATTCATCAAAGTGCTGAAACAATAAATCAGCTTGCTGAGAAAATGAATGATATCATCAATAAAATCTCAACTAACGAAAAATATTCGAGTTTAGAATTACGATTTGAAGATGTGCATATTAAGGAGACCATTGACAGGCTTTTAAAGCAATATTCAATATTTTTAGAAGAAAAACAACAAAGTGTATCTGTTTTATGTGATGATATGCCGGCAATTGAAGGAGACAAGCTCAGGATATCTGAAATATTTGAGAATTTGCTAAGTAATGCAATAAAATACAGTCCCTCCGGATCAGAAATCGAGATAAAAATAGACTTTAATTCTACAACCGGTTTTATTGTAACAACAATAACGGATGAAGGACCGGGTTTCTCCTATGATGATAGAGAGCTTGCTTTTAATGAGTATAAGACACTAAGTGCACAACCTACAGGTACAGAAGATTCGACCGGTCTCGGTCTTTTTATTGTGAGAAAATTAGTTGAGGCACATAATGGCACTGTAAAAATTCTTGACCGTTCA
>PXCK01000001.1 GCA_003566635.1 Balneolia bacterium
AGTCGCCAATCGGGTGCACAGCCGGAGGTGGCTGATTTACGCGTAGGACTTAAGGAAACGGTGATGATTTTGGGTAATCGTCTGAAGGATATAAAGGTTGATCTACACCTTCCGCAAGTGCCTGAAGTGTTGTGTTATGTTGGTGAAATTAATCAGGTTTGGACGAACCTCATCATCAATGCTTGTGATGCGATGGATGACGAAGGCGGACTTTTCATTTCGTGTGGAACCGATGCTGATGATATGGTATGGATAAGGATTGGCGATACCGGACCGGGCGTACCCGACCACTTGAAAAAACGCATCTTTGATTCCAGCTTCACCACCAAAACTGCCGGTGGAGAATTCGGTCTTGGAATTGGACTTGCCATATCCAAAGGAATTATTGAAAGGCACAGCGGCACGATAGAAGTCCGCGACCGCAAAGGCGGCGGAGCCGAATTTTTGATACGATTGCCCTTTAAGGAAGGATAGATGGCATATGGTTTGGGAACGAAGAATCTCGCTGATATGCGCCAAAACCTTGGAGGTCTCGAAGACCTCCAAGGTTTAACTGTAGCAAATCGCTTCAACGAGATTCTTCCGCCATGTTCAGTGGTGGTTAATGGCTAAGTAAAAAACGGATGCAAGTTTTTGGAGATTGAAATACTACGGTTTAGTTGGTTTTAAACCCCAACCAATTTGAAATATCACCAACTCACCACTTCCTCAAATATTCATTCAAGTCAGGGGAGACGTTCAAATACCATATTGGGAATATGAAGAGGACTGCAAATGAAAGCGTACGAATAGCTAGGTCCGGTAAGAATCCTGCCGATGGTATCAACCCAATTAAATAGATTACAGAAACGGCTAACACAATCAACCATAAAAAAGAAGTCGATATCGGTTGCATTCCAAATTTCATCCACAGAAAGACATACTTAACCACGTTGTAAATCAATATGGAAATCATGGTAGCAAGTGCTGCACCAATAATGCCGTAAATCGGGATGAGGATAAGATTGGTAGTGATGGTTAGCAAAACGAGAAATAATGTAGTGTAAAGGTCGAATTTATAGTGTTTCGAAATTTTGATGATGGTTCCGTTTAAGCCCGTCATCATATCAAAAATTTTCCCAATCCCTATAAAAAATACCACCCACTTTCCTCCGGCATACACATCGGGTAATAAGTGAAAAAATGCATCAATATTCACCCAAATCAACCCAAAAATTACAAGAGCAGCTAAGAGTTGATTCAGACAGCTTTTACGATAAACGGAATCAACCCCATCAAAATCTTTTTCTTTAAAAAGTCGGGAGACAACGGGAGCGGCAATCTTATCAATAGCTCGTTGGGGAACCGTTATCACCGAACCGATGTAAAACGCAATGGCGTAAACGGCTGTTTGCTCGAGTCCGGTAAGGGATCCAAGCATGATGACGTCTATATTCCAGACAATCACCGAGCTTAATCCTCCTAAAAGAGTAAACAGACCATACGATCCCATACCTTTCAGCAGTCTTTTCCTAATGAGCAGGGGATTGATTTTGAGACGAAACTCACCCATCCCGTAAAGTTTAGTCACCATTAAAAGAACCTGCACCCCGTAACTCATCACAAAAAGTAGAATGAACAAATCAAATGAAATCACTCCGAAAAAAAACAACACGAGTATAAGTAGGATCATCACTCGTTGAACCACATCGTTGATGATGGTTCCGGTTACGGAATCGTTGAGTGAGCGCAAATAACTGTTGAATACTTCAAAATAAAGTATAAAAAGCGTGAGCGGGACTAAGAGTAATAAGTAGTCCGTAAACAGAGGAGACTGACTTTCATAAACCTGTATGATGGTATCTCTAAAAAGAAAGAAAGCCAGTAAAAACATCAAAAAGCCGACAAACGGAACCAACAGTGCCAGCCCCAATAATCCATGATCTTTACCGCCCACTCGTTTAAATAGCGGAAAATAACGGATTACCGTATTTCTGACACCCAGATGAGCAAACTGAGCCCCAATAACCGAAGCCGCTACTAAAACGCGCGTGAGTCCGTATTGGTCGGGCGACAGAACATTGGGATAAATAAAAACGGTCAAAATAAAACCGATGCCAATCCCTACAAAAATGAGAAGAGCATTCCGGCTGCTTTGGCCGGCTATGAGTCCGGTTTTATGTTGCTTTTGACTATTCCCCAAGCTGAAAAGCTTCCAAATATTTATATCCGCTACCTGTGTTGAAAAGCACGGCTTTTTCGGTTGGTTTAATTTCCGAACGATCCAGTAACTTCTTGTAAGCTGCTAACACGGCTCCACCTTCGGGCGCCGGGAAAACACCTGAGCCTGCAGCCAATATATTTGAATATTCCATCATTTCTTTGTCGGTTACGCTAATCGCTAAGCCGTTGGTTTCTCTAATGGCACGCAGCATCAAAAAGTCTCCCACTGCTCCGGGTACCCGCAAACCTGATGCACAAGTATGAGCGCCTTCCCAAAACCCGGCTTCATCCCAGCCGTTTTCCCAGGCACGAACAACTGGTGCACACCCTGCCGCCTGAACGCTGATTAAACGAGGGCGTTCAGAGCCAATCCATCCGAGCTCCTGCATTTCGTCGAATGCTTTCCACATACCAATTAGCCCGGTTCCGCCTCCGGTTGGGTAAAGGATTACATCGGGCAGTGAAAATCCGAAATCTTCAAACAGTTCATACCCCATCGTTTTTTTGCCCTCCAAACGATAAGGCTCTTTTAATGTTGAAACATCAAACCAACCTTTTTCATCCTTAATTTGAGCAATTAATTTTCCACAATCGCTAATGAGCCCATCAACCAAAACCACATGGGCACCGGCCGATTCACATTCAATACGAAAAGCAGCGGGCGTATCTTTTGGCATGTAAACGTGGCATTCTTTACCGGCAGCTGCACAATAGGCTGCGAGCGCACCACCTGCATTCCCAGCCGTAGGAATCGAAAAAACTTCAACACCCCTGTCAATTGCCGCATTAATAGCCGCCCCTAAGCCTCGCGCTTTGAAAGATCCGGTTGGATTTACCGATTCATCTTTCATATACAATTCTTCTACACCAAACTTGTTTTCCAGTCTAACCAACCTTCGTAAAGGTGTTCCTCCCTCACCCAGACTTACCAACTCGGTATTCTCGGGTATGGGCATTACCTCATGATATCGCCACATATCTCTGCGGCGTCCGGCGAGGTTTTCCGGTCTTAACGTTTTCTTCGCTTTTTCAAGGTCGTACCTGGCTAAGAGGGGTTTTCCTGCATCACTTAAGTTGTGCAGTTTTTTGTAATCGTAGACCTTGCCGGTTTTGGAACACTCAAGATGAGAAATAGTTGATTCAGACATTATTTATACAGGTTTAATAATTTTTCTTTAGGATGGATAATACAAATATTACGCCTGTTTTTTCGTACATTTTAGGATGAAGAAAAAAATGGCACTAAAGTTATTTTTTGCCTGTATTCTATGCATTGCATTGGTAACAGGTATCGTACTACTAATTAAAAACTTAACGTAAAGAGGTATTTCTATGAAAAAAAATATGGGTTCAACCGACAAAATGATCCGCGTTTTTGCAGCCATTATTATGGGTGTTCTATACTTCACTAATGTCGTTACCGGAACTGTGGGAACTGTAATGTTTGTTTTGGCTATTGTATTTTTATTAACCAGTGCATTACGATTTTGCCCACTTTATTTACCCCTTGGCATTAGTACTTGCCCATCAGAATCTAAATAAAACATTACATGGAAATTACGGTTAAGCGTTTAAACAACGCCTTACACTTTGAAGCCTCAAACGCAGACGGCAACACCTTTCAAATGGATGCATCTCCGGCGATTGGTGGAGAAGGCAAAGGAATGCGACCAATGGAGGTTCTACTTTCCTCCGTTGCGGGTTGCAGTGTGTTTGATATTGTTACGATTTTAAAAAAACAGCGCGAAAATCTGGAGGATATCCAAATTAAAGCCACCGGAGATCGGAAAACCGATGGAGATGTTAAGCCGTTTAAAGCCATTCATCTACGCTTCGACTTGAAAGGCGATTTGAATGAAACTAAAGTGGCAAGAGCGGTAGAATTAGCTGTTGAGAAATATTGCTCTGTGGCAACATCCTTAGATCCCGCCATAAAAATCACCCATAGTTATACAATCAACGCTGATTAATTTTTATGGATGATGCTTTTCTTCAAAAACTTTTCAAAGCCCATCAACAGGTGGATGAATGTCCTTCGCCTGCAAGGATAATTTCATTCTTTGATCGTCTCATCGGGTTTTTATTCCCCGAGCATTGTGATGCGATTTTCGAAAGCGAAGCCGAATTGAAATCTTATACCGATGATTTGAAAAAAGAACTTACCACTATTTTATCGCGTCGGCCTGATTGCACCAAAGAGCAAAATGCCGAGATTTGTCAACGGTTTTGGAGCAGTTTACCGGAGTTAAAGGCTGCAATAGAAAAAGACATCAAAGCCATGTTTGATGGGGATCCTGCTGCAAAGTCAATGACTGAAGTTGTTCGCACCTATCCGGGGTTTTATGCGATAGCAGCTCACCGAATTGCGCACCATTTATTCAAAGAGGGATTGGTGCTTATTGCTCGAATCATATCGGAAAATGCACACAGCAAAACCGGAGTGGATATTCATCCGGGTGCAACAATCGGTTCACATTTCTGCATTGATCATGGAACAGGTATTGTAGTTGGTGAGACTACAACAATCGGGAACCATGTAAAGATTTATCAGGGTGTTACCTTGGGCGCCTTAAGTGTTCGCAAGGAAGATGCAAGTACAAAACGCCATCCAACCATAGAAGACAATGTGGTAATTTATGCCGGAGCTTCTATTCTTGGCGGAAAAACAGTGGTTGGCGAAGGAAGTGTTATTGGCGGGAATGTATGGCTGACCCGAAGCGTACCATCACATTCAAAAGTATATTATAAGGCAGAGCTTGACGTTTCTGAAAATGAAGATGAATCCACAAGCATAGTTTTTAAGTAGTATGAGTTCGCTTATCCGGTTGATAGGAAATACCCCCTTAGTTCGGTTAACCTCCATTCCCGAAAATCCTAACGTTACCATTTACTGTAAGCTTGAGGGACATAATCCCGGCGGAAGTGTAAAAGACCGTGCCGCTTTTGGAATGATTGAGGGTGCCCTTAGCCGCGGTGATATCAAAACCGGAGATAAGTTGGTTGAGGCCACAAGTGGAAATACCGGTATTGCCCTTGCGATGATTGCCCGACTTAAAGGGTTGAACCTGACGCTCATCATGCCTGAAAATTCTACCAAAGAACGGGTTCAAACTATGCAAGCTTATGGCGCAGAAGTAATCTTAACACCAGCGGAAAAAACCATAGAATACTCCCGAACGTTGGCGGAAGAAATGGCTGAAAGTGGGGATTATTTTTTATTGAACCAGTTTGCGAATCCCGATAATTACCGGATGCATTATGAAACAACCGGTCCGGAAATTTGGAAAGATACCGATGGGCAAATAACGCACTTTGTTTCTTCTATGGGAACAACTGGCACCATTATGGGCGTCTCCCGTTATCTGAAGGAACAAAACCCTGATGTCCATATTGTTGGTGCTCAGCCGACTGACGGTTCCTCTATTCCGGGAATTCGTCGTTGGTCACCCGAGTTCCTGCCTAAAATTTACGACCCCACTCGGGTTGACAGAATAATTGATGTGAGCGAAGATGAAGCTAGAATTATGACAAAACGTATGGCGGCCGAAGAAGGAATTTTCGCAGGTATGAGCAGCGGGGGATCACTTCATGCAGCTATTGAATTAAGCAAAGAACTCGATTCCGGCATCATCGTTTGTATAACCTGCGACCGGGGAGACCGCTACCTAAGCTCGGATTTGTTTGATTGATATTGGTGGATGGTTTATCCCGAATTATTCACGAAAGCATGAAACTTAAATCTCATGTTATAAAAAATATTGCATTTAGAAAAATAGCACCCTCACTCAAATTTGGGTGTGGTTAAAATACTGCAAAATTTCCATGCTAGCTGCGTTGAAGGTGAAAAAGTCATGCTCAGGGTACTAAGGTACCCTTCCGCTGATTTTCCACCTTCGCCTTGCTTCCAAGTAAATTTTTTGGTGAATAATCCGGGTTATACCAAAAAACCTGACAAAACAAGGAGTTCTGTCAGGTTTTAAACTCATCATCCTAATAAATACTATGAAATATTGGAAACAAACAATACCCTTATTTCACCAACATCATTTTTCTTGTCTGAACAAAGTTGCCGGCAGTCAATCTGTAGATATATACTCCACTGGATAAGGTGGAAGCATCAAATGCAACCTGGTGATTTCCGGCTGATAATGTACCATTTACCAAAGTAGCAACTCGCTGACCTTGAATGTTGTACACTTCCAGCGTTACCATTTCTTGATTTGGTAAAGCAAACTCAATTTGTGTTACCGGATTAAACGGATTCGGATAGTTCTGTCCCAACCTGAACTCGGTAGGCACATCTAATGGTGCTGCATCCATCGTTTCCATGATAATAGTTTCCGTTTGCTCATGAAGTTTGAACTCCATTCCGGCACTAATTTCTACTTCATTCAGTTTCAATCCACTTGCAAATTCCTGAATCAAGAATGTGCCAGTGTTATCATTTGCATCAATTACAACATATACAGGTTCACTTGTTTGCTGAACATAAATAACTGCATCACCAGAGTTGGCTACCCATGCGTCGTTTGAGAAACGAGCATCGAAAATACCGGTCGGAGGTAATGGCGGTAGACTATACGGCTCAAGATCAATAGGAATATTACTATCCGCAAAGTATAATTCATTATAGGAAGAGCTGTCGGTAAAGAACCTTACCTGATTGAAGTCTTCCGGAGCTGCAACAAGAATTACATCTCCGGCAAGTGTTGCACCTGCTGAGAGAGAAACTGAACCTGCCTGAGTGGTTTGAATCCAATATCCTTTACCGGGTTGTAAAGTTGTAGCTGTTTGGTAAGAATCATCAAATCCAAATATTGGTGACGATGATAAAATACCCCCCGGATCACTAAATGCACCGGCTGAAACAACCTGAGTTAATCCGGATATAAGATTCCAACCTTCATTTAATTCAAAAGTTAGTTCTGTTATCGGGTCACCGTCAAACGTAATTTCCGATTGCTCATCAAGTTTTACCCAATATCCTTCACCAGGAGTCATCTGCTCAACCGGCAGATAACCTGATTCGAAGCCGTAGCTGGTTTGATTTAATAATGTTGGGAAAATTTCTCCGGCTGAATTTTCAGCCATAAATGAACCAAGTCCTACAAGGTTCCACCCTTCATTATAAAGTACTGTTGGTGGTTCAATCACGCCTCCACTACCAATCTGCAAAGAGTTCATATAAAAATTAGCATCGGGACCACCACCAGCATTTGCTACAGTAAATTGTACTCTATCCGGATTTACCCCTAGAATAGTTCCTGAACCTGTAGGACCGGGACCGGCTAATGTGTAAAATAAGTAGTTCAAATCGCTACCATCTTGCTGAAACTCAAAACGCATAGCTACACCAAATTCACGTAAGCCAGACCAGGGTGAAGGTGGGGCGGTCTCACCACCCGACCAAACATAGCCTTGATCATCGATATTAAAGAAAAATACTTCTGAAGAAGAGTTGTAGTTACCTGAATGCAGTGTGAATCCTCTTTGACCATTATCCCACTTATAAGCAATTTCAAAGCTTACCACTTCTCCGTCCTGTAGCGGACCATCAAAAGAGCGGCCTAATTTTACCTCGTTATCAGCAAACATTCCGAATGAACGTTCATCTATATCTATGATGGCAGAATTGCCCCCTTGCTCGAATGCACCAAAATAGAAAATTCCTGAATCCGATTCAGCGCTAAGGTTCCAGGGGCCAAAACCTTCCCCGCGATTCTGTAAACTTGTAAATTGAGTAGAAGTGTAATTTGCTGAATTATCAGATGCTATAACCTCATCAATTGGGAATGAATCAACAACATCGAATGTAACAGAAGCTGTGTTGTTGGTTGGGTCGGCATCACTGAATATAATGCTAATATTTGCCGTATATATTCCGGATTGAGTGAAGGTTAAATCGGAGAAAACAACGTTTTCAGATCCGTTTCCCGCAAAATCAGCGTTGATGGTTTCACTATAAACTTCCTGACCTGACCTGACCACCTGAACTTGAACCGGCACGTTGGTTTGGTCTTCGAAGGTGTTATTGGCAATTCTTACCACAGGACGAATTGTTTGACCGGTAACGTGCATATCTGTTGGCATTATAACTTCTTCAATACCTAAATCAACATCCGGGAATGCCGGTGGAACAAAAGACCAACTCTGAGGCACCCATACATGATAACTACTCGCATTACCCGGAATTAAGGCACGACCATCACCCTGCACCTGAACAGTTCCTTCAAAATTACCCGTCAAATCTTTTAAAGTTTCACCCGGCCATTGCGTATCTACCCAAACAGAAATATTATTGTTGGTGTGCTTGTTTAACGAAACAATTAAACCGGTTTGACCTCCATTACCACCACGCTGTGCTACATATAAATGGCGTGGGTCGTCACTTGCATTACCGGGAAATAACGGATTTCCATCTCTGGTAAGGATAGTTAAACTGCCTGATGAAAATTGATTTCTGATTGCGACTAATGTCCCAATTTGTTGTGCCAAACCATAATCAAAAAAGTCTCGCCACCAAACCGACGCATACCCTGGGTGAGTCAACATATGTGCATATGCAATCATTTTGTTATTTACGATTGGGCTGTGTCCGGGTGCTGTTGCACTTCCGGTGTAATCCGTTCTATCAAAATCATGATTATCTACAAAAGTCATTATACTTTCCCAGGGAAAGTCAGGCTGATTAAATAATCCTCTATTATGAAGGTTTCGAATATCGTAGCCATTTCCCCCGTCTGACATTTCCTTATAAGCAAAACGCAGGTTAAAGTCAAAAAGCGCACCTTGTGATGGAGGTGGTGGGTCCGGACTTAAATCGTCAAATCCTGTATTTATCAGGGTATGGTACAACCACTTCCTGTCTAAACTACCATCATAAAGCTCATGTACATGAAATTTTCCTGCCATTGCAGGTTGCTTCATAAAGTTTTTGAGATAGCGCGGATGAATACCCTTTACAAAATCAAATCGATACCCGTCTAGTCCCAATGTTTCAGTTAACCATTCAGCCCAAACAAAAAGGCTGTCACCTATTGGCA
>PXCK01000231.1 GCA_003566635.1 Balneolia bacterium
AGAAGCCCAATAAACATACTTATCAGAGAGGCTCCCAAACGAGGTATTTTATATCGTTCCAGAAAATTGGCTAAAGGTATAAGCAGAATGGCAAAAAATAATGCAAACATAAATGGTACTAAAATTGATTTTGCAACAACCATACCATAAATCAGCAGGGTAACCATTAGTAGTACATGTGCTGCTTTGACGTACCAAGGTAATTTTATGTAATCACTATTTTTAGCCATATCTGGCTTAAAGTACTAAATTCAACAACAAATTATAAGAGAAAAGCCACCTTTGATTTACAAAGATGGCTTTCTGGGTCTGTCTGTAGATAAATCCTGAATACTACGATGCGATATCGTAGTATGGACTTTTCAGCCATCCGGCATAAGCCTGGTGAAAAGCCGTAAATCTGTATTTACCACCAAACCAGTTCCACACAGTTTGTTTTGCTAGAGCAGATGCAGAACCATTGGATAAAGCCCTGTAAGAAGAAAAAGGGTAGGATCTGTAATCAGTGGTTATTCCGAGACGCTGTGGCATGGTATGCATATCAAACGACTTATAAATCATTTCCTTTTCGGAATAAAGTGGCTCAACAATTAAAGATTGGGTTATCTCATTAATTTGAGCCTCTTCGAAAACACCCAGACACTTTTCGGAAAGTATGGAAACCAAAAGACTTCTAACTTGCAAGTGGTTGATATCTTTTGAATTTCCCCCTACCAAAATACATTCAAAACGGTCGGTAACTAATGTGAATGTGCATGTTTGAAACTTACCATGAATGTAGGATCGCCAAATATTCAGAAATGCATACCTGGTTGCTTTGGTGTCAAATAAATTGCTGTTTGTTCTTATCGTTACGTGAAAAAATGTGTTACTTAGCATGATTGTTCTCCTATTTTTAGCTACCTAATCCAAGTGACTAAAAATCCTTACAAGCTTTTTTTATTTTTTCAGTGATTCTTATTCATAATTATCCTATATTATAATATTGATATTAGAATTATAATTGACTGAACTGAACCATGCTTACTCAATCGTTAATCGAGAAATACAATGTTGCCGGGCCCAGGTACACATCTTATCCGGCGGCTGTAGAATTTGTTGAAACGGATAAACCTGTAATTGAAAGCTATTTAGTACAAAGAAACAGCAAGCCAAGAGATGTGTCGATTTACATTCATCTTCCGTTTTGTGCATCTTTGTGTTGGTATTGCGGTTGCACAACTGTAATCACCAAAAAAAGAGACAAGTCAGACGAGTACCTAAACTATATCGAAAAAGAGTTAGCCTACCTTGCCGGAATTTTGCATCCCAATCACTCGGTTAAACAAATTCATTACGGTGGGGGCACGCCCACATTCCTTACGCCGGGGCAGCTTGAAGTTTTAGGGCAAATGCTGCATAATTATTTGAACATTGATAAAAACGTTGAGTTTGGTGTAGAAATTGATCCTAGAACATTTACCGGCGAGCATCTTCAATCCCTTAAAAAATATGGAATGAACCGGGCATCCGTAGGTGTGCAGGATGTAAACCCCGAGGTACAAGAGGCTATACATCGCATCCAACCTTTGGATATGGTAAAAGAAACTTTTCGAATGTTGCGTGATTCCGGTATTCAATCGGTTAATGCTGATATAATTTACGGTCTGCCCCGACAAACCGAAGCCCTGTTCGAAAACACATTGAATGCTATAAAGGATATAAATCCGGAACGAATTGCTGCCTACAGTTACGCCCATGTACCCTGGATGAAACCCGCTCAAAAACTACTGAAAGAAGAAGAGCTGCCTGATGCAAATCTAAAAATGGCCTTATTAAAAAAGGCAACCCTGTTTTTTGAGGAAATGGGATATGAGTTTATTGGGATGGATCATTTTGCAAAAAAAGATGACGAGCTTTCCATAGCCCTTAAAGAGGGCAGCTTGCAAAGAAACTTTCAGGGATATAGCACAGGAGCAGGTTTGGACTTATACGGTTTAGGTATGTCGAGCATCAGCTCTGTGGGCCGATATTATTTCCAAAACGAGAAAGAACTCGACTTCTGGAAAAAACAGGTCGAAGAGTATGGTAATGCATGGGTAAAGGGGTTGCCATTAACAGATGATGACGAAATACGCCGGGATGTAGTTATGCAAGTTATGTGTAAGCGTAGGTTGAGTTTTGATGATATCGCCCAAAAGTGGGGAATTAATCCCAAGCTGTTTTTCGATAAGGAATTAAACCAACTGGATGGATTTATAGATGATGGTTTGCTTGAGTTGAATGATGATGGTATTCAAGTGTCAGAAACCGGTAAATATTTCTTGAGAAATATTGCTATGACGTTCGACCCGTATATGGAAGCCCGGAAAGCAAAGCCTACTTTTTCGAAAACGGTTTAAAATAAAAAAAGCCGGCAAAAACCGGCTTTTGAAACGTTTAAGGGAAAATACCCATCTTATTATAGATGACGGCAACCTTTCGAATGGCACTTACAAATGCAGCCGTTCTTAAATCAATATTAAGTTCGTTCTTAATATCGTTGATTTGATTATAAGCCGTTATCATGGTGTCTTCCAAACCGGAATCAACAATGTCTTGTTCAGTAGCACCGTGAGCAAGTTTTTTGATGTCATCTTCTGATAACTTTCTATCCGTTAAGTCCTGAATGGATAGTAGAAGTTGCTTGGCCGAGTTTTCCTCAAAGCGCCTGTCCATACGGCCAAAACGAACGTGAGAAAGGTTCTTAAGCCACTCGAAATACGAGACGGTTACACCACCCGCATTCAGATAGTTATCGGGAATAATGAGAGTTTCTCGTTTTTTGATAATATCATGAGCTTCAATAGTTGTAGGGCCGTTGGCACCTTCACCTATAATTTTTGCTTTAATCTTATGGGCATTGCCTTCATGAATTTGGCTTTCCAAGGCAGCCGGCACCAGAATATCACACTCTAATTCGAGTGCCAGTTTAGAGTCTTTTATGAAGGTTGCTCCCGGGAATGTTGTAATGGTACCATGTTCCTGTTGGTGCTTTTTCAGGGCTTCGATATTAATACCTTTTGGGTTATGAATGGCCCCGTCCCACTCGGCAATACCTGTTATTACGCATCCTCCTTCTTCCAAAAACTTAGCAGAGTGATAACCCACGTTACCAAAACCTTGTACCACGACTGTTTTGCCGTCAAGTCCAACGTTCATCCCCAGGCGTTTCATGTCGTCTTTTTGTTCGCAAGCTTCTCTAATGCCAAAGAAAATCCCACGTCCGGTTGCTTCGGTTCTGCCTCTAATTCCACCAAGCTCTACAGGTTTACCGGTAACACATCCTTCGCTATTAAGAGATGGAGCAATAGATTTATAGGTATCAACAATCCATGCCATTTCTTGTTCGCCTGTACCGTAGTCGGGAGCCGGTACATCAATATCCGGGCCAATAAAATTTTTCTTTACCATTTCGAAAGTTAAGCGCCTTGTGATACGCTCAAGTTCAGTCTGTGAGTACTTTTTCCGATCTATACGAACACCGCCTTTACCACCTCCGAATGGAACATCTACAACTGCACATTTATATGTCATAAGTGCAGCCAGCGCTTGTACTTCATCTTCATTAACTTCCATACTGTAACGAATTCCACCTTTTGTAGGAAGCTTGTGGAAACTGTGTTCCGCCCTCCAGGCATGAATGGTTTCTATGGAGCCGTCATCTTTTTGAATGGGAAATGCAAAGTGGCAAACTGTATTACAAATTTTTATTTGGTCTAATAGACCTTTGGGAAACTTAGTGTAACCCGCTGCTCGGTCAAAGTATTTATTAACCTGCTCGAAAAATTTTATGTGAACCATAAATATCCCCTTTTATTAAATCGCTTGATAACTATTTTTAAGCAAATTACTTGCTATTGTATGAAGCGAAAATAATATTATCCCGAATGATTCACAACGTATTAGCCGGGATTATTCATCAAGAAATTAATGGATGAATAATTCGGGTTAACTATATGCGGCTGCTAATTCAGTCTTATTATTGTAGCTAACTATAAAAGGTTCATTCAAACATTTATGGCTTTCTTCAAACTCTAACTAAAATCAGACAAACGGCTAACTTATGAAATCCATGAAAGCAAAGTATTTCAACCAGCACCTCAAAATAAAAACCTCCTAAATAAACACCCGCCATTGAAATCTATCTATTAATCTAACACCAATAAAATAGCTATTCAGTGCTTTTTTGAGTATATTTGCCATTCCTAAAAAGCGCCCGTAGCTCAGTTGGATAGAGCGTTAGATTCCGGTTCTAAAGGCCGGGGGTTCGACTCCCTCCGGGCGCACTCCTTAAAATCCTGTATTTATCAGTAGAGATATGCAGGATTTTTTTGTATCAATCAGGTACATTTATTTTGCAAAGCCTTCTATAAGTACATTTGAGATATTATATGATACCCAATCAATCCATTTTTAATAATCCTGAGGTTGCAAAACTTTTGAGGGGTGAAAGCAAAGTTAGGTCTCTTGAGAAGGGCGCTATTCTTATTAATGAAGATACCTCTGTTATTAGTTTGCCTATTGTTACCAAAGGGAGTATTAGTATTTATCGAACTGACGAAGAAGGTAGGGAGCTGTTGCTCTATTTTCTCAAAACCGGTGATACTTGTGTTATGTCTTTAATGGCTGGTTTGTTTAACGATAAAACCTCGCTAAAAGCCGTAGCAAATGAAGACAGCGAGGTGCTGCTTTTACCTGTTGAAAAGGTCGGAATCTTAATGAAATCACATCCCGAGTGGATAAACTTCATCCTCAGGATGTATCATAATCGTTTTAAAGAACTTTTGGGAGTAATCGAAGAAGTCACCTTTAAAAAAATGGATGACAGACTCATCAGTTATCTTCAAAAACGTTCTCAAGTCTCAGGTCTGAATAAGCTCGAGCTAACCCATGAAGAAATAGCTCAGGAACTTGGCACATCGAGAGTTGTTATTTCCCGCTTGCTTAAGGATTTTGAAAACAGGGGGCTACTCAAGCTGGGGCGCAACAAGATACAGTTGTTATAAGCAGAGTGAAATTTATTTGATGATCAGACTTGAATTAAAAACGCATCCTTACCGACAAACCCGGTGCGTTATATTCAGGGTGATACCAGGGGGTAACTGACAGGTTATTTTTTTCGTTATAACGACTAATAGATCTTCTAGTACCCCAAAATATATCGTATATAGCGCTTCCGGCTACTACCGTACCGCCGGTAATTACCATTATTACACCTAAATTATACAACTCATTATTTCGCCCACCTATGAGACCTGTCAATGAATACAATGCACCAATAGTTGCTACAGTATATCCACCTGTACGAATCAAAATTCCTCTGAATGCTCCCCTGTTGTCATCTGCATAAAAGTACCCAAGAGATGGGCCAAATGTAACCCCGCTAAATACGAGCCAAGCCAATGCTTCATCTCTCAATAAACTTCCTACACCTATGGGTAATACTGTTGCTCCAAGGGACATAAGCATTGCCGTGTTAGCAGATTTTGGACGAAGCTCTTGATATGGTGGCTGAGGTTTAGTTGGATCACCTTGAGCAAGAACCGGTGATGATACTATTAAAACAAGTAAAGAAAACAATAGGATTGATTTCATGAAATCATATTAATTAAGATGATATCAATCAAAATAAAAAAGGACTCCGAAGAGTCCTAATTTATTATCACTTAGCCCATATAAGGGTATCGCCAATCGGTAGGTGGATTGAGGTTTTCTTTCATAGATCGGGCTGATAACCAACGAAGCAAGTTTTGCATACTTCCGGCTTTATCATTCGTGCCCGATGCTCTTGCACCGCCAAACGGTTGCTGATCAACAACTGCGCCTGTTGGTTTATCGTTGATATAGAAATTACCGGCTGCATTTTTCAAACGATCTGCCATATGGGTTAGAGCATATCGGTCTTTAGCGAAAATAGCACCTGTTAATGCGTAAGGAGATGTTTCATCGCAAAGCTTTAGGGTTGTTTCAAAATCGGCATCTTCATACACATAGATAGTAAGAACCGGACCAAAAATCTCTTCTTCCATAGTTTTGAATTTTGGATTTGTGGTTAGGATAATGGTCGGTTCCACAAAGAATCCTTTGGAATCATCATAACCACCACCGGAAATGATTTCTGCATCGGAAGCTTCTTTAGCATAGTCAATGTATTTGGTAATACTATTAAAAGCCTTACGATCGATAACAGCACCCATGAAGTTTTCGAAATTTTCGGTTTCGCCCATTTTTATCTGAGCAACTTCACCCAAAAGCTTTTCTTTAATGGCCGGCCATAAAGATGCCGGTGCATACATTCGAGATGCCGCCGAACATTTCTGCCCCTGATATTCAAAAGCACCACGAAGAGCAGCAATGGCTACTTCGGTTGAGTCGGCTGTATTATGAACAAAGATGAAATCTTTACCACCGGTTTCGCCCACTACTCTCGGGTAGGTTTTATAATTGCTGATATTGGCGCCAATTTTTTTCCACATGTAGTGGAAAGTCCCGGTTGAACCGGTAAACTGGATTCCTGCAAAATTCGGATCATCCATTGCCGGATCTCCAACATCGGCACCATCACCGGGCAGGAAATTGATTACACCTGCAGGAAGTCCGGCGCGTTCTAATAGCTTCATAACAAAATAGCTGCTATAAATAGAGCTTGTAGCCGGTTTCCATAAAACAACATTTCCACACATAGCCATAGAAGCAGGTAAATTTCCGGCAATTGCCGTAAAGTTAAATGGAGTTACTGCAAGGAGGAACCCTTCAAGCGGGCGATATTCCACTCTATTCCATTCACCGTGTGGAGATGATGGCTGGTCGCTCATAATGCGGGTCAGGTAATGGGCATTAAAACGAAAAAAGTCTGCCAGTTCACCAACGGACTCGATTTCTGATTGATGCGGAGTTTTAGATTGCCCAAGCATGGTAACGGCATTCATGGTGTAGCGCCAGGGACCGGTGAGAATATCAGCAGCTTTTAAGAAAATTGCTACGCGATGTTCCCAAGGCATTTCAGCCCATTTTTTGCGAGCCTCAAGAGCTGCTTGGATAGCCATTTTTACTTCTTTTTCTCCGGCCTTGTGTACTGTAGCTAACTTGTGCGAATGGTTGTGCGGAATTACTACATCGGCAGTGCGACCAGTTTTTATTTCCTTGCCGCCAATAATTACTGGAATCTCAATGGTTTGAGATTTAAGCCGATCTAATTCCTTTTTTAAGGCATCTCTTTCCGGTGTTCCCGGTGCATAAGATAAATAATGTTCGTTTCTTGGAACGGGAACCTTATAAATAGCCTGTGACATAACTAAAGTCTCCTCAAATATTTTATTTCGATTTAAGATTTTATTCTCTAAAATAGCAAATCTTAAGGTGGGTTTGAACACCGGTTTTGTATGATGGTGTAAATGTATTAAAAACAAAAAACCCTCCGGTGTGGAGGGCTTATAAAATTTGATCTAAAGAAAATTCATTATGACAAATACTTCTTTTTGAGGTCATCCATTTCTTTCTGGAGCTTTTCAACTTCACTATCGTAACCCATTTCTTTCAACTTGAGCAGGTAAAGACCGAGTAAGAAAAATGTGGGTGCCCATAAGCCTACAAAATTACCAAAACGTTCAGCATGAGCTTGCTCTTCGGATGATTTACCTTTTTGACTTGCCCAAGTAGCAATGGTCATTCCAATTGATGCAAAACCTAAGCCTATTGACGTATGTGCTAACTTCTCTAACATGTATTGTTCTCCATTTAGTTGCGATTATATACCTATATAACTGTACGTATATAATTATAATTCCTAAAATTCGGATATATATCATTTTCAGCAATAAAGAGATAAAACCCTGACTATTCACCAAAAAATTATCAGGGGAAAGATAAATTATTCTATCAGTATTCGATCACCAATTTATTCTACAATTGTTATTGAATATTTAATTAGATTCAGACATCAAATCCAAGTATTAAAAAAAGATATGGCATTACGACAAATTGAAGTAGTAATTCCCAACGAGGGACAGGATGCAATTGACGAATTGTTGAAGGATGATTACGTAAAAAACTTTTGGCAGGATAGTTCCGAACTTCAATCCGGGCACTTAATAAAAGTTTTAGTTGATGCCTCTGAAACAGAAAAGTTTTTGGACAAGGCCGAAGAACTTTTGGGGAATCTTGAGAACTATCGACTTGTAATGCTACCCATAGAAGCAACACTGCCGCGAGTTGACAGAGAAGAAGAAAAAGAAGAGGAAGATCAGGAAGAAGATGAGGAAGAAACCGGCTTGCAAGGTGCAAGGGTTAGTAGGGAAGAGCTTTACACTGATATTAGTGATGGCGTTAGTTTAAACAACGTCTATTTAGCAATGGTTTTTTTGTCAACCATAGTGGCTGCCGCCGGGTTAACAAGAGATAATACTGCTGTTGTTATAGGAGCAATGGTAATTGCACCTCTTTTGGCACCCAATGTGGGTTTAGCACTTTCGGTGGTCCTCGCTGATTTAAAACTTGGGATAAAATCTTTGAAAACTGCTTTTGGAGGATTAACATTTGCTATGATCATATCAGTATTACTTGGAGTTGTAATGCAAGTTGATATGGATAGCAACGAATTGATGTCCCGAACCGAAGTAAATCACGCTGATATTGCACTTGCTTTGGCATCGGGTGCAGCCGGTGTTCTTGCCTATACTATAGGCATGTCAGCCGCGGTTATTGGGGTGATGGTGGCTGTTGCACTACTTCCACCACTTGTAGCTACCGGTCTGCTTCTTGGTAATATGCAATGGGAACCGGCTTTTTATGCTTTTCTGTTGCTCACAACAAATGTTATTTGTGTGAACCTTGCAGCTGTTGCAACCCTCATGTTACAGGGCGTTAGACCCCGAACCTGGTACGAAACAAAAAAAGCCAGGCGATTTAATCAAATCGCACTGACTTTCTGGTTTATTATGCTTATAGCTTTAGCTATAGTAATTTATTTTGCGTGAATTACGGGAAGCGTACTTTAACTTTTTTCCCTTTAATCTGACTTTTATTTAGTGCATCCATCACTTTAGACGACAAAGC
>PXCK01000013.1 GCA_003566635.1 Balneolia bacterium
AGATTGAACAATTACCACTGCTTTCAAACCTCAGTGAATCATTTATACTACAGCAATTTACTTGCCAGATTTGCCAGTTCAGAGCGTTCGCCTTTTTCCAGGTTAATATGGGCAAAAATATTCTGGTTCTGAATCCTATCCACCAAATACGACAAACCATTACTTTGTGCATCAAGGTATGGAGTATCAATTTGGAAGATATCACCCGTAAAAATTATTTTAGTATTCTCTCCTGCCCTGGTAATGATTGTTTTAATCTCATGCGGGGTAAGGTTCTGGGCTTCATCAACAATAAAAATCACATTAGATAAACTCCTGCCACGAATGTACGCTAAAGGTACAATATGGAGTTTTTCATTTTGAACCAGTTCGTCAATTTTTTTGCGCTCTTTATCTTTATCAGAAAACTGACTTTTTATAAATCCCAGATTATCCCAAAGAGGTTGCATATATGGGTTGATTTTGGATTTTATGTCTCCGGGCAGATAACCGATGTCTTTATTACTTAGCGGTACGATAGGTCTTGCAAGATAAATTTGCTGGAAATCACGACGCTGCTCCAGAGCGCAAGCAAGCGCCAGAAGCGTTTTCCCTGTACCTGCTGAACCTGTTACAGTAACTAAACGCACATCTCTGTTCATCACAGCGTGCATTGCAAATGTCTGTTCGGCATTACGCGGTTTAATGCCATAAGCTGTTGTTTGATGCACTCTCTCAACATGTTCGCTAACAGGATTATAGTAAGCTAAAGCCGAATTCCGATCACTCTTCAGTATAAAATAGAGGTTGGCTACGGGTTTCTTTTTAAAAATCTTTTTCCACGGCAAGCTTAGTTTTTCGTACAGTAAATCGATTTTAGCGCTGTCATCTACAGTAATTTCGGACTTTCCTTTATATAGATGATCAATATCCTTAATTTTGCCGGTTTCATAATCCTCAGCATCTAAGTTAAGAGCACGGGCTTTTACCCTAAGATTAATATCCTTGGTAACTAAGGTTACATTTCGTTTTGGCTCGGTATTTCTGAGGGTAATGGCTGTATTCAGTATGTGATGGTCATACTTTTCTGAACCGAAAATTTTGTTTGCATCAACCGACCCATCTTCCTCTGTCAATACTTTTAGTTTTCCTTTTTTTCTTCCATTAAGTGAAATCCAATTCTGAAGAATATCTTTATCTGAAAGCTTATCTAAATTTCGAATAAATTGGCGTGCATTAAAATTTATTACAGTATCGCCCTTTTTAAATTTATCAACTTCCTCAAGAACCGATATGGGAATTGCTACATCGTGTTCAGCAAAATTATAGACAGACTCATAGTCATATAAAATTACAGAAGTATCAAGGACAAAGGTTCGTTTAATTTTTCTGGGCATAATTAATTATGATTTAGTTTTTAAACGGTTATATATAGTATGCAAGGCTATACCACAGGATACTGAAGCATTTAAACTTTCTACTAAGTGTACATTACCATCAATAAAAACAGGTTTAGATAAATTAGAGATTTCTTTTCTTACGCCATTCGCTTCATTCCCAACTATTAAAATTGTTCTTGGATTAATAGAAACCTTAGCGAGCTCTTCAGCTTGATGGTTAAGTTCAAGGCTCAGTAATTCCCAACCGGCTTGTTGGAATGTAGATAGTAATTCAAGTAAATCTCCTTCAATAATCGATAACACACCCGTAACGCCCGCTGTACTTCGTGTAACTTTAGGATTATACAAATCAACGGAGTATAAGCCGGGAAGCAACGCTTTAGCTCCATACCAAACAGCTGTTCGGTAAATGGTCCCCATATTTCCGGGATCGGAGATACCGTCAGTTGCAATTAAAATTCCCTGGGGTTGATTGATGATATTTTCAATTTTAGCACTTTTCGGTATTTTTGCAACTACCGCAATTCCCTGATTGGTTATTGTTGATGAAAGTTCTTTAAAGTCTCTTTTGGAAACACTTAAGCGTTGAACTTCTTGTGGAATAATAAACGGCTCGTTATCCGGAGAAAACTGAGAACTATCAAATAGTACTGACTCGATTTCTAATTGCCCGTTTTTAATTGCTTGCTCACAAGCTCTTAAACCTTCAAGGATAAACTTTCCCTGCTTCTCACGATGCTTTTTAGATTTTAACTTTACTAAGGTTTGTAACTGATTTCGAGATAGCGAATGATACATTCTCATGTGTTGCATTATACAAAAATGCGCCTACTTTTATCAAATTTTATTTCTTAAGAAATACAGATTTAACAATTCGATAAAAAAAGGTTGTATTGTGATTTTCCGAATATATAGCCAAGTTAACACTTAGTAGATGTTGTGTGTCTTTTTGTGCTATACGGTTTTGTTCTAAGCGTTTGGAAACAAATCAGGCTAATACCCAACCGCATGTCCGTCGGCTCTTGGATCTGATGCTCCGAAATAAACACCCAGGTCAGAGTTAAATAAAATCCCCTGATACCTCCCGTAAAAGCCGCCACCAATCTCCACTTTATGTCCCATTGCTCGCAATGCTTCCACTATATCGGGATTGATGGGCGTTTCAAAACGGACCAATCCCCCATCTTTTAAGAACTCATCAAAAGCATCTGTTGGTTCTGTGGAATTCGTATGAAGCCAACGGATTGCATCACCTGCTTCCTGTACGTTCATTCCAAAATCAATCATATTAACTAAAATCTGGACATGACCAATCGGTTGGAACTCTCCCCCCATTACTCCAACAGTGAAATATGGTTGACCGTCTTTTGTTACAAAGCCAGGGATGATGGTATGAAAAGGACGCTTACCCGGTTCATAAACATTCGGATGTTTAGGATCTAAGGAGAATAACTCACCTCTGTTTTGAAAACTAAAACCGGTTCCGGGGACTACAAACCCTGTGCCCATCCCTCTAAAATTACTTTGAATTAAGGATACCATATTTCCATGTTTATCTGCTGTAGTAAGATAAATAGTTCCACCCTCTTTTAGCCCGTCAACACCACTTGAAATAGTCTCAAGTGCAGTATCTCCAATTAAGGCTCTTCGCTCAGCAGCGTATTCCTCACTAATTAGTAAGTCAAATGCCAGATCATTAAAATCGGGGTCAGAGTAATATTTTGCTCTGTCTTCGTATGCTAATTTTTTCGCTTCTATCATAAGATGAAGTGCTTCCGGGCTATTAAATCCTTTAGATTCAAGGTCGAATCCTTCCAGAATTTTAAGCATCTGTAATACTGCAGTTCCTTGGTTATTTTGTCCAATTTGATACACATCGTATCCTCTATAGTTAACAACTAAAGGATCATGCCACTCCGAGGTATGGCAATCAAAATCTTCATACCGTAAATAACCACCATGTTCTCGCATAAATGCATCAATTTTTTCGGTTATTTCCCCGCGGTAGAATGCATCTCTGCCCTGTTCCGCCAATAATCTATAAGTATTTCCCAGATCAGGGTTTCTCATAATTTCGCCTTTTTGAGGTCCCCTTCCATCGATTGTAAATGTTTCGATGAAAGCGCCCACTCTATTGGCAAGTATTCTGGCACTACGTCTCCATGCATCTGCTATAACCTCCGAAACAGGAAATCCATTTTCTGCATATTCTATGGATGGCTGCAAAATATCGGCCATTGGAAGGCTGCCGAACCTGTCGTGTAATTCAAACCAACCATCAATAGCTCCCGGTACAGAAACCGAAAGCAGTGATGAAGGAGGAATTCTGTTTTCTTCCATCTCTTCAAGGTTTTGCATTAACTGTTCGTATGAAAGCCCAAGTGGCGATCTTCCACTCGCATTTATTGCGTAAATTTGTTGAGTTTCGGCATCCCATAAAATGGCAAACAAATCCCCACCAATTCCATTTCCTGTTGGTTCCATTAAGCCCATAGCAGCATTTGTAGCAATGGCTGCATCAATAGCATTTCCGCCTTTTTTTAGGATATCTAATCCAATTTGTGCAGCTATAGTATTTGAAGTTGCTACCATTCCATTCGCTCCAACTACTTCAGATCGTGTGATAAAATTATCGTTTAATCTATCGAATTGAGCATTTGCGTTTAATGTCATAATTAGAATTAGAATTAAAAAAACGGAAAATGATTTCATAAAAAACCGTCCCTCTCACGTGTTGATTACAGTTAGTTACCAAGTATATGGTCAATATTCTTAATAATCGTTAAATACTAAAAATTTGAAAATGCTACAATGTTAGAATTCATTCCTTGAAAACCTGAGTTCGATTTTAATAACCTCTATTTTTTAACACAGATGTCACTGAGTAAAGCACGGAGTTACACAGAGCTTGCCTAACGACAAGGCAGGGTGTAATTGGATAGAATTAGCCTACCAATTTCAAATAAAAAAAATCTGCGAAACCTGACTGCCCTATTCATACTATTGGGGGTTTATTCAGTATCTGGTCATCAGGCAGGCTCTGTGGTTCAAATCACTCAAAGTCCTTCTTTTTCTTTTATAGGGCATGAATAGTACTTAACTGAATGAATTAAGGGTACTTATAATCGAACTGAGGTTTTTAGGTTAATGAACCGGGCCATCAAACTTTACAAAAAAAGCCACAACAGAATATTCTATTGTGGCTTTGAACTTTTTTATCAAATACTGTTAGAAACGGATACTTACACCAGCCATAATATTGAATTTTTCAACTGATGAACTAATGTTTTCGGTTGTAAACCTACCATCTGCTCTTTGATAGTCAAAAAAGTCATAAACCACTTGTTCATCATCAAAAAACATGTATTGTACACCTAAATCGATAGCAAAATTTTGGTTTACGCCAATCCTTAATCCACCTGTAATAATTTGAACATCATTTTCAGAATCGCGACTTACAGCCGGCATGAATGCATATCCAAAACTGGGTCGAATAGTGTCGTGAATATCAACAGTAGCGCCTAACCTAAAGTTGAAAACATCTTTAAAATCATCACGAATGCGGTCATTTTCTTCAACTTCGAAACCTAAATCACCTAAATCACGGAATTGCAATCTGCTGTAGTTTACTCGTTCAGCCGAGAAACTAAGGTTTACAGGTAAATCATGAGTCGCTAAACCAAAAGCCAATCGAGAAGGTGTTCTTATTTGATATGAATTCGTACCTGTAAATTCATCACTTTCTCTACCTGCTATTTCATAAATTGTTTCTATGATTACAGAATATGACTCATCTATATTATATCTCGTAGGCATAGTAAAACTTAAACCGAAACTAAAATTATCTATGGGACGGTAAATCATACCAAACCTAGCACTAAATCCTGTAATATCAGCATCAATACGATCAACATTTTCTACCCTATCCGGTGCAGGGATTGTAAAGGGGTTTCCATTTATTTCAGTCTCAATTGGGCCGTAACTAAAATTGACATCTCTTTCTACAAAATTTCTTGTGTAGGAATAATTTCCAACAGGTATCCCTATTGATGCACCTACAAATAGGTTTTCAACAACTTCTGAAGCCAGAGATGCAGTGAACTCACCAAGTTGTCCTCTTTCAGTAACATTAAATGTCTGTTGAATACCTAAAAAGCTTTCATCATCAAGTCCGAGTCTAAAAATTGGAAACAAACCAAAATCGTCTTCTTCGATAGCAAAAGCATTAAATGCCGTCTGGAAATAAAAATCATTATCAAAAAAGTAATCGGTAATAGAACTGCGCTCATTGAATGCTGATGCCCTATAAGCACGATTAAAATGTGTAAGTTGGTTGTAACCTGCCCCAAGTACGAGACTACCCTGAACAGTTGGAAAAACGTACACAAAACCTACATCACTAAATGCAGTTTGAGTGTCGTCATATCCTCTTCTGGTATTTAAATATGTGGCAGATTCAGAAACATCACGAATCCCCAATCCTAAAAATACATTAGACTGGTCGGCAAGAGCAAGGGAAGCCGGGTTTTGAAAGATTGAGCCATAACCAAAAAAGTTTGCTACAGAGGCTCCACCTGCAGCCGCATTTGCTGCATCAGCCGTTGGGTTTTGTGTGGTAAAACGTAATGCATCGAATCTGTTTTGAGCATCTGCTTGTGACCAAGTAGCTAAAAAAAGACACAAAATTCCTAGAATACCTTTTTTCATAGACTTAAAATATTGAGTTAAAAGAAAGCCGGACAAGTTTTATTTTTTGTCCGGCATTAAATTGATTAGTTATTTCTGCTTCTGGTATTTGTGGAGCGTTCAGAAGAAGAATTTCTTGATGAACTTCTATTTACAGCAGAGTTGTTATTCGAGCTTCGCTGTGGAGTAACTCTTGTGGGTCGGTTATTGACCTGACGATTATTTTGCACTCTTGGCTGCGCACTGTTAATCGTAGTTTGATTGGAACGAACAGTAGTTCTGTTATTCGTGCGTAAATTAGGAGTACTTATTACTCTAGAATTTTGTCTGTTATTAAATATGGGTTGCGAAACTTGTCTATTTCTTTCTGTTTGACGTGTAGTAGTATTAGGGGTATAACGAACTACTCTATGTTCACTTTGAGTTTGTGGTGCAGAAGACAAGCTGGATTCATTATTTCGATCCCGATTACTTCTGTTTGTCCCACGATTATTGTTTGTTCTAGTTCTTGGTGGAGTTGCTCTTGAACCTGTACTACTACTTCCACGATTTACTGTACCCCTGTTTGTATTTGTACGGGTATTTGTTCGTGCATTACCTGAAGAACCTGTATTTCTACTTCTGTCAACTGTACCACTTCTTTCCGGCGAACGAGTCTCAGTTCGCACACGGGTTTGTGGCTGTCGGGTAGTAGCTTCGCCACGCGTTCTTCTTTCTACACTTGAAGAAGCTGTACCGGAACCACCACCAACATTTGTTCTGGATCGTACCAAGTTATCATTCCCGGATCCATTTCTAATACGTGTATCTAAAATATCGCTTCTACCTGCTACACCAACATTTCTTCTTGAATCACGCTGTGCATTTCGATCGGCAATTGTTCCTCTATGGACACCTGATGATCTTGGTCCGGTATGTCCTGCAACACTGGAAGAACCACCAAAGTAATAATTGTTGTATACAATAAATGTGTTACGCGGTCCCCAGAACGGACTATGGAAAAAGCCCCAATGTCTGTATCTGTAGTGTGGTGGATACGCATAATAACCATAGTAAGAAAAGAAAAACGGATCATATAATGACATAAAATGCCAGTGTGGATCATAGAAATACGAGTAAGAATAACCAAACCCTACAAATGGTCTGTGAAAGCCAATATGAATATGCGTTCTGTTCCGTGCATAGCGATAATCTCTAAAGTCTAACTGTGCATCAAAATAACCATCGTAATAGCCGTCTTCGTAAGCTTCCAGCTCATTCCCCATATAAAAGTCATCATAGGCATTAGAAGGAGCAGGGCGTTCAGCTGAATAACGCGGTGCATCTCTTTGCACGGTTTCTAATTGCGTATAGCAACCGGAAATTAATAATGCTGTAATTAAAGCTGATATGTAATAAATTGGTTTCATAGTAAGTTGGTTTGATTCGTATCTATCATATTAAACCATTTTAATTGAAAAATGTTCCTATATATAGATGAACGATAGAGTTTCACATTTAATATACCCAAATAACAGCCAAATATCATCCTTTTGCTATATTGGCAACTAATGTAGGTTAATTGAAGCCGTATCTGTTTGAATACGAACCGCTAAGCTAATTACTACTTTAAAATTTTTTTTTAAAGCTCCGTACAGACTTTTTATTCTCATCTGGGACCCTAATTAAAAAAGTACAGCAATTATCTCGTCGAAATGAGGACTATCTATAAATTTTTTTTCCAAATAAGGGTTTAAGCAGTTTAAACCTTAATTAGTAAAATTGCTCAAAATTGCCCTTTTTAGCTATATTTAAGCTATTATCAAATCAAGCTTAAAGCATAAATTTTAACTTCTCAACTTTTTAATGCATGAACAATACAACAAATATAGATGCTAAAAGTGTCCATTCAGTTTTAGGTAAACATATTCTAACAGACGGATTTGACATGGTCTTGGATCTGGAGAAAAGCCAGGGGCCCTATTTATTTGATGCAAAACATAATCGCCAATACCTTGATTTCTTTACTTTTTTTGCTTCAAACCCGGTTGGTATGAATCACCCGATGATAGCAAATGATGAGTTCAAACAAAAAATGGCGAATGTTGCAATTCACAACCCTTCGAACTCTGATGTTTATACCCGCGAAATGGCAGAATTTGTTGATACATTTGGTAGAGTTGGAATTCCTGACTACTTACCGCATGCTTTTTTTGTAGCCGGTGGTGGCCTTGCTGTAGAAAACGCATTAAAAGTTGCATTCGACTGGAAAGTTAGAAAAAACTTCCAAAAAGGATATAAGGTTGAAAAAGGTCACATGGTTCTTCATTTTGAGAAAGCATTTCATGGAAGAACCGGTTACACCATGTCACTTACTAACACTGAGCCTAATAAAGTTGCCCTTTTTCCTAAATTTGAATGGCCAAGAATTTTAAATCCAAAAGCAATGTACCCGCTTCAAGGCACAAATCTTGAGATGGTTGTTGAAGCCGAAAAACTTGCTCTGGCACAGGCAGAACGCTACTTCGAAATGCATAAAGATGATATTGCTTGTATAATTCTTGAGCCTATACAAGGTGAAGGTGGTGATAACCATTTCAGAATTGAGTTTCACAAAGCCTTGAGAGAATTAGCCGATCGGCATGAAGCATTACTAATTTATGATGAAGTGCAAACAGGTGTTGGTTTAACCGGTAAGTTTTGGGCACATGAGTATTATGTAAAACCGGATATTATTGCATTTGGTAAAAAAGCTCAGGTTTGCGGAATTTTAGCCGGTGAACGAATTGACGAAGTTGAAGAAAATGTTTTCAATAAATCCAGCCGAATTAATTCTACGTGGGGTGGAAATTTGGTTGATATGGTTCGTTTCCAACGTTACCTTGAAATTATCGAAGCCGAAAACTTGGTTGATAATGCATTTTCTACCG
>PXCK01000129.1 GCA_003566635.1 Balneolia bacterium
AACAGAGACCGTTTTGTGTTATCGGCCGGACACGGTTCCATGTTACTCTACGGTTTGCTCCATTTAACCGGTTACGACGTTTCTCTTGATGACTTAAAAAATTTCCGCCAATGGGATAGTATTACACCGGGTCACCCCGAAGTTGGTTTAACACCCGGCGTTGAAACCACTACAGGACCCTTAGGACAAGGCTTTGCTAATGGCGTAGGAATGGCACTTGCCGAAGCTCATTTGGGGGCAAAGTACAATCAGGATAAATTCCCTGTTCATCACTACACTTACGCTATTGTAAGTGACGGTGATTTAATGGAAGGTATCTCACAAGAAGCTGCTTCTTTAGCCGGTCATTTAAAACTCGGCAAGATTATCTTTTACTACGATGACAACGGCATTACCATTGACGGTAGCACCGACCTTGCTTTTTCTGAAGATGTTCAAAAGCGTTTTGATGCCTACGGCTGGCACACAATAAAAATTGATGGGCACGACCGTAATGCAATCCGTAAAGCCACTGAAGAAGCACAGTCTGTAAGTGATAAACCTAGCCTAATTTTGTGTAAAACCCACATTGGTTTTGGAAGCCCGAATAAACAAGACACTGCCGGAAGTCATGGCTCTCCTCTTGGAGAAGACGAGGTGATTCTTACCAAACAAGCATACAAAATGGATCCTTACAAAGCGTTTGAGATCGATGATGAAGTGCTTGATTTCTATCGAAAATGCGAAGATAATGGCATGAGAGCCGAGGCCGATTGGAACCGTAACCTGGAGACCTATAAGACTAATAACCCCGAACTTTTCGCCGAGTTTACCAAACGTATCAATAGAATTACCCCTGATGATTGGAAAAGTATACTGCCGGAATTTGATTTTGATGGAAAAAGCATGGCAACGCGTAAGGCTTCCGGTATTGTACTTGAGAAACTGCTTGAAAAGATTCCTGCACTAGTAGGTGGTTCAGCAGATTTAACACCGAGTAATAACACCCGCACGGGCGAATCGAATGCCATCACTCCTACAGATTACAGCGGTAATTACATACATTACGGAATCAGAGAACACGCAATGGGTGCCATGATGAACGGTATGGCACTTCATGGCGGGGTCATTCCTTATGCTGGCACCTTCCTTGTATTCTCAGATTACTGTCGCCCGGCAATTCGTCTAGCGGCATTGTCTCATATACCAAGTATTTTCGTTTTTACACATGATAGTATTGGCCTTGGTGAAGACGGCCCCACCCATCAACCGGTTGAACACTTAGCCAGCTTACGCGCTATTCCAAATGTTACGGTTATTCGCCCGGCAGATGCAAATGAAACAGCCTATGCGTGGCAAGCCGCTATTACAAATCATAAAGGTCCAACCGCTATTGCTTTAACTCGCCAAAATGTACCTACTATGAATCGTACCCTTCTCGGCTCAGCCGAAGGTACATTAAAAGGAGCTTACATTTTAGCAGAACCTGATCAGGCACCAAAAGCTATAATTATGGCAACTGGTTCCGAAGTTTCTCTGGCTATGGACGCCCATTACAAACTTGCGAAAAAAGGTGTCCCGGTTAGAGTGGTAAGCATGCCATCGATGGAGTTATTCCGCCAACAAAGTGAAAGTTATCGTGAGAAGGTTCTGCCATCAACTGTAAAAACCAGAGTTGCCATTGAAGCAGGTGTATCTATGGGCTGGGCAGAATGGACCGGGAATCCGGATAACGTGATTGGCATCAACAGATTTGGTGCATCAGCACCATACGAGACCATTTATCGCAAATTAGGAATTACTTCCGATGCCGTAATTCAGAAAGTTACGGATTTGGTTGGGTGATAGATTGATGCCCTAAATTGATTTTTCTGCATGGAAAATTCCGAAAATGATGACTACCACGAGCTCCCAATCGACGGAGTTCTTGACCTTCATTTTTTTAAACCATCGGATGTTAAAGATTTGGTTCCGGAATATATCCGTGAGTGTAAACTAAATGGCATTTTCCAGTTGCGAATAATTCATGGTAAAGGCACGGGGCAACTTCGCAAGTTGGTTCATTCCATCCTCGAGAAACATCCCGATGTTAAAGCCTTTTATCCGGGAACCGGCACCGGAAACTGGGGCGCTACCTCTGTTGATTTGTATCAGGAATAGTATCTTTTATATGGCCTTAGTTACAAGTTGTTAATATTTTTCGATTTAAAAACCATCACCCTTTGTGTTGGGATGGTTTATACCGGAACTAATTCAAGCTCTTGAGATCAAAATAACTAATTTCAAAAACTCATAAGACATCAATATTTATGGACGTAAAGACATCCCCCTTTGTAAGGGGGTACGGATTGGCGAAGCCAATTCGGGGGGGATGGTCAAAGGTTTTGAGGTTTCATAAGTCATTAAATTTCCAAAAGCATTTTTAGCACAAAAATTATATGAATAAGTACTTGATGACATAGATAATGTAGAGCGTGAAATCGAAGATAGTGTATTAAAACTTTCCAAGTGAATTCTGTCACTTTCCTCGAAACAACCTTCCGTGCCATCCCCCTCGAGCGGCTGCGCCGCTCTCTTCCCCCTTACTAAAGGGGGATTTTTTTGGTCGGAAGCAATTCAAGCTTTTGAATTCAAAAAAAACACCTACAAATAATCGTAAGCTATTATAATTTATAATTATAAAAACAATCCCCCTTTGAAGAGCGAAGTCCCGGTTTGCCGGGAGGGTACGAATTGGCGTGGCCAGTTGGTTGGGTTTTAGAGTTCAAAATTCATTTAAAATTCTGTCCCCAAATAGTCTGCAGTCTTCCGTCCATTGTCGTCACTCTAAAAAAACTTAATCATCCCAAAATCCTTCAGTCAAATTTTAAAAAATGTGCTCATGTTGAGGCAACTAGTCGGAATACTCCCCCCCCCCATTCTCTAATCCTTAACTAACAGTAGTTTATTGAAAATTATTTTCAAAGGTTAACAAAACCTGCATATTTGTTACTTGAAAATATCGCTTGCTAAAGCTATTCTCATTAAAATATACTAACCAATCAATCAGCATGAGAATCAAACAGTTAAGCATCCATTTTCTACTATTCATTTTTCTTGTCCCTTTTGTTGTTGCCCAGCAGTCTGATCCCATTCCGGTCAAGACTTCCGACCTTCTCAAAATCCAACAAATTTCAAACTTAACGCTTTCACCTGATGGTGAACATATTGTTTATGTGGTTCGATCTATTGAAGGAGGTGACAACGGTTACAGGTACGTAAATCAACTATGGACGATCAAAGCCGATGGAAGCGCCGAGCCTCGTCAATTAACTTCCCACACAGATGGTGCATCTAACCCCTCCTGGCACCCTGATAGTGAACGCATCATCTTTTCCCGAAATCAAAAAATATTTGAAATTTATCGAACCGGTGGCGAAGCCTATCCAATTCTTGATCCCGGTTATTCGGTTTCGAATGGGAGCTATTCTCCGGATGGTAGTCTGCTACTATTTTCAAGATCATTCTCATGGTGGGATATGATAGCAGAAAATGACAACCAATTTCCAAATTGGGATTTGGAGAAACCGGGCATCACTCCTCAAGTTTTCGATGCGGAAGCCAATCCCGATGGTAATATCGATGAAATAAGAGCATGGCTCCAAAATAATGAGCGTGAAAACAGTCCGGCCGTTTTAAACAGGTTGAGTTTTCAAGGAGAGTTGAACCTTAATCCTAATCGTTCTGTCAATCATTGGTTTTTATATGATGTAAGTGACGAATCCATAACACAAATCACGCATGGATTCCATAGTTTTGGTGGCGCTACATGGAATATTGACGGTAACAGTATTTTCTTTAATGGAAATACTGATGATGACATCAACCCGGATAGAAATTTAACTTCTCGTGTTTATAAATATGATTTGATTACCGGTACTTTAAATCGTTTTATAGAAGTTGACGGGTACAGAACCAATAATGCTGTTCCCTCATCCGATGGTTCAATGATTGCGTTTTCTGCTTTCGACTTAAGTGAACGAGGCTACAATCAGCAGGAAATTGGGATCATGAATGTACAATCCGGAGAAATTTCTATTTTGGGAAGTGAAATTGACCGTGGCTTTAGTAACCTAAAGTGGTCGCCAAATGACAATCTGCTTTATGCCGTTGCTCCTACAAATGGTGGTTTTCCACTTTATGCTTTAGACGTAAATACCGGAGAAATTGACCGACTAACCGATTTGGAAACCGGCGTTCGCGATTACACGCCAACTGCTCACGGATTTATGATGGTACGAACAAGCATCAATAACCCTTTTGAGCTCTACACTTCACCACCCAATGCGCAAACATTTACGGCTGTAAGTAATCACAATTACTCATGGCTACAAAACAGGATTATATCAAAGCCCTCACAATATATCTTCGAAAATGATGGTCTTGAAATTGGGTATTGGGTGATGGAACCAGCAAACAGAGTTTCCGGACAATCTTACCCTGTGGTTTTGCAAATTCATGGTGGCCCCAGCGCTATGTGGGGACCCGGGGAAGCCAGTATGTGGCATGAGTTTCAACTATTTGCTTCACAAGGTTTTGGCGTGGTTTATTCAAATCCAAGAGGTTCCGGTGGATATGGGTATGAATTCCAGCGAGCAAATCATCAGGATTGGGGAGATGGCCCGATGCGGGATGTGCTCGGAAGTTTGGATGGTGCACTTGCTAACTACAGCTGGATGGATGAAAATCGCCTTACTGTTACAGGCGGTTCATACGGTGGTTATTTGGTTGCCTACGTAGTTGCAATGGATCACAGATTCAGCGCGGCGGCGGCTCAACGTGGTGTTTATGATTTGATTACCTTTTTGGGTGAAGGAAATGCCTGGCGTTTAATCCCCGACCGTTTTGACGGATTCCCTTGGGAAGACGGCATTTATGAAATTTTAAAGAGAGAATCACCTATGACATTCGCACATCAGATTACAACTCCGCTCATGATTTTGCACGGAGATAACGATTTGCGAACCGGTGTGAGTCAAAGCGAAATGCTCTACAGAACCTTGAAAATTTTGGAGCGTGATGTTGAATACATCCGCTACCCGCAGGCAGGTCACGATTTATCACGAATCGGGAATCCACATCACCGGATGGACCGTTTACTCCGAATGATTGAATTTATGAAACGATATGTACATTAATCACCAAAAAACTAACACTATGAAACGACTACTTTCCTTTTTATTGGTTGTATGGGTTGTTCCTGCATTGGTTTTGGCTCAAAGCCCAACCGATGGAATTACCTATCAAATGCCACCTGATAATGTTATGAGCATTGTAGATGCTCCACCACTGCCTGGAGTAAACTTAAGCCCGGACAGAAACTATATGATGCTGATGCATAGACGCAGTTTACCGACTATTGAAGATTTATCTCAACCGGAGCTACGTTTGGCAGGTATTAGAATGAACCCAAACACAAATGGAAGCAGCGGTGCTGTTGGCATGCTTGGCTTAACCCTCAAAAACCTTGAAACCGATGAAGAAATTGATATTACCGGAATACCCGAAGGTGCCCGAATCGGTGGGTTATCGTGGTCGCCTGATAGCCGCCATTTTGCTTTCACAAATACCACCAATAGCGGTATCGAGCTTTGGTTAGGATCTGTTGAAACAGGTTCTGCTTCAAGACTTTCAAATGTTTTGGTAAACGATGCATTCTATGGTTCTGCTATGACATGGGGTCGTTCATCTGAAAACCTTTACGTTAGAACCATACCGGAAGACCGTGGCGCCGTACCGGTGGCAAACCCGGTTCCTACCGGCCCCATCGTTCAGCAAAATCTGGGTCGCCAAGCTCCGGCACGTACCTACCAGGATATGCTTCAAAATACTCACGATGAAGAACTTTTCGATTATTATTTCACATCACAAATGGTATCTATCGATATTTCAAATGGCGCTGTAACACAAATTGGAGAACCGGCTTTATATCGTGGATTTTCACCATCGCCCAATGGTGATTTTTATCTCGTAACAACAGTTCATCGTCCTTATTCTTATTACGTACCGGGAACTCGCTTTCCTACTGTTACACAAATTTGGAATAGTGATGCCGATGTTGTTCATACTGTTGCTGAAATTCCACTCCAAGATGAAATCCCAATCGGGTTTGGTTCCACTTCCGAAGGTCCAAGATCCATCACATGGAGAAATGATGCTCCTGCAACTGTTGTATGGGTTGAAGCTCAGGATGGTGGGAACCCGCGTACTGAGGTGGAATATCGTGATAAAGTCTTTATGCTAGATTACCCATTTACTGCTTCCCCTACCACTCTTGCAAAACTGGAATCACGCTACGCTGGAATTGCATGGGGACATGATGATCTGGCGTTGGTTACAGAGCGCTGGTTCTCAAGCAGGAACGAAAAAGTTTGGCACATTACACCCGGAGATCCGGATAACGAACAACGTTTGGTACGTGACCGCAATTACGAAGATATATTCAACAATCCCGGTTCACCTCAGTTCACTGTTAATGAATATGGATACTCGGTTTTATTAACAGCCGACGACAACTACACGCTTTTCCTAACGGGTAATGGTTCATCACCAGATGGGAACTTCCCCTTCCTTGATAAATTCAATGCATTAACCGGTGAAACCGAGCGTTTATGGCAAAGTCAATCACCCTATTTGGAATCAGTTGTAACTCTGCTTGATAATACGGGCAACGAGTTCATTACTACCCGACAATCAGAAAACCGCCCCGGAAATTTTTACCATATAAATTTGTCTGATGATTCCCGGAATGCGCTTACAACATTTGAGCACCCATCACCTGAACTTATTGATGTACATCGTGAAATTATCAACTACGAGCGTGAAGATGGAATTCCGTTAACCGGAACACTTTTCTTACCGCCGGGTTATGACGCCCAAACCGATGGTCAGTTGCCATTGGTAATATGGGCTTATCCCCGTGAGTTCAGAAGCGCTGATGCTGCCGGTCAACAATCATTTTCACCATATACCTTTAATAATATTAGTTACTGGGGACCACAATGGCTGGTAACTCAGGGGTATGCAGTTCTTGATAATGCAACAATGCCAATTGTTGGCGAGGGCGATAAAGAACCAAATGATACCTTTGTTGAGCAATTGATTATGAATGCCGAAGCGGCAATTGATGCTGTAGTCGATTTAGGAGTAGCTGACCGAAACCGGGTTGCCATTGGCGGTCATAGTTACGGTGCTTTTATGACAGCTAACTTGCTTGCTCATTCGGATTTATTCCGCGCAGGTATTGCACGAAGCGGAGCTTATAATCGCAGCTTAACCCCCTTCGGTTTCCAGCGTGAAGAACGCACAATTTGGGATGATTCTGATTTATACATCCGTATGTCGCCCTTCTTTCATGCTCACACTCTAACCACTCCGATATTGATAATTCACGGTGCAGAAGATAACAATTCCGGAACATTCCCTATCCAGAGTGAGCGCTTGTATCAGGCAATTCAAGGTTTAGGTGGAACGGCCAGGCTTGTGATGCTCCCAAATGAAAGCCACGGATACCGCGCGCGTGAATCCGTTATGCACATGCTTTGGGAAACCTTAACATGGTTAGATACTTACGTTAAACATGCTGATGTGACCGAAACAGCATCAAATTAGTTAATAACATTTAAGAAGACAGCGAGAGCCGAAGTACCATGTATTTCGGCTCTTTTTTTTATTCAAGCGGATAAAATCCAACTCTGGTGCTTTGGTCATAGGTATAAATCAACCTACCATTATGATGTGCCCTTAAAACACCGGGTATTTTAATCCCCACATCGTATGTTATTGTACAATTTTCATCTATAGTAGCCAGTTCATCAGTAAAGGTTCTTCCGTACTGCACCAAAACGACATCATCTACAGATACAACATTAACTACCATACTGGTTTTTGGTACATTTGATCCTAATTCTAAAACTTCAGCAACCCTTGCATCTAAATTATCCGGGATATTGATATCTATTGTAGTAAACTCAACTTTATTGGGAAATTTATCTGCCTCGCAAGTTTTTAGAATATCACCGGAATGATCTCTTATCTCAATACGATTTAAATACTTCCATAGCATAAAAAGATTATTATCAGTCGTAGCGAGTTCAAACCAGTTACGCATAACTTGCCTGTTCAAACTTTCAACGTTTATATAATTCAGTACTTCTAAAGCCTCCGAGTATCTTTTAAAATTACTAACTTCAAAAAGTCCGCTAATAAAATAGAAAGTGTTGTTTTCACCGTTGTAACCTTGGATGAACGTACCTTCATCGTAATTTGGAATGCTCTTTAGATAGTTTAGTTCTGTATCAAATTGATGTACGAAACCTATATCGCCGGCATATAGACAATTATCACCCGTGACAACCCATATTGGCTGTACTCGAAATTCACCGGGGCCCTGTCCTCTTCTTCCCGTTTTGGTAATATAGTTTCCCTCAGCATCGAATAAGTAAATTGCAGATTCAATCACATCAACTACAACTATATTATTATTATAACTTAGGATGAAGTTTATTTGATAAAATTCTCGTTCAAATAAATTTTCTTCCATTGGGGTTGGCTGAAATAATAAGAGGGATATCAGTAAATAATAGGATAGAAAGCTCATTTTAGTTTAAACTATTAAATAATACGGTCTTTTTTGTAAAACATTATTAAATAACACTCTTTTAAAAGAATCGCAAACGATTTAAGAATCATTATATGTTAAACCAACAACTATTCACAAGAATACAAATATCAATCATTAACTATATTTATTATGAAAAAAATAGCAATCATTGCACTTTCTCTTTTAGTATTCGCAATTTTTAACCTTGCCTTTACCTCAAATGATACAAATGACCAAACAATAGCTGAAATTGCCGCTGCCAACGAAGATTTTAGCATACTTGTTTCTCTTTTAGACGCTGCCGGATTGGTTGACGTACTAAATAGCGAGGGCGAATTTACTGTATTTGCACCAACCAACGATGCTTTTGAGGCTGTACCGGCTGAAACCTTAAATGCACTCGGTGAAAACCCTGATTTACTCCGCACAGTTTTACTATATCATGTTGTACCTGCAAAAGTAATGTCAGCAGATGTAGTAAATCTTACTGAAGCACCCACTGCGGCTGAGATTCCATTAACAATCAATACAGAAGATGGCGTAATGGTTAATAATGCCAATGTAATTGCTGTAGATATTGAAGCTTCAAACGGTGTGATACACGTAATTGATGCGGTATTAGTACCAGCTGCTGAATAATTTTTAGTTGATCTCGTTTGTGTAGGCTGCCCCCAAATTGGAGGCAGCCTTTTTTATTATTATGACCCGCCTCCCCCAAAGACCACAATAATTGTATCTAAGATAATTCCATTAACGCGAAGTGATATCGTATCAATAACACCACCTTCAGCACCCGGAACACTTAACATACAGGTGTCATTCTCAAGTTGAGCGGTACAAGTAGTTGAATCGGAATAACCATCGGTACCAACAATTGATAATTCAATTTCTGATCCTATATCGAGACATGCTAAACTTGCATATACCATATACCCTACACCTTCCGGTGGATTACCCGGATGAGCCCACAACCCAACAACTTCATTATCACCCTCTAAATTGATACTTAAGTTGGGATAAGGTCCACTTGGTGAGGAAGTTGCCATATTATAGTTTACAAACGGAGTTTTAAAATTCGGATGATTTGCTATAACTCCATAAGTAATTTGTTCTCCAAAATAATCTATACCCCGGTCTACTACGTATTCAATGGCATCACAAACATAGGCAGCCGGTGGTTTGAAATCATAACCCGGAATTAGAAAATCAGGTGACCAATTACCGGTTGAACAATAAAAAGCATAAGCTGCTATACCTGCCATACAGGTTGCAAATACTTTAGGAGCACCTGCTAAAGCATACTTAGCAATTGCAGCACAAACACCCGGTGCCCCTGCTTTCAATTCATTTGCCACATCACAACCACTTCCAACAGCACCAACTAACGACATACATGCGGAACCTACTTGTTGCCCCATGTTATTACCGCCAATCGGCAGGTCTACTGTGTATGTTCCACCCCCTCTGTATGTTGCCCAGAACATATACTGCTCAATGATTGTTTGGTCAACAATTAATTCTACCGTAGCATTATCTACCGGCACATTACATCTTGTTAGCTCAATCGTAACTGTACCCGATCCGCTATTAAATGTAGGAGCTGCAGCAGGTAAATCATTACAGGTTAAACTATAAATTCCGCTTGGTAAATCTACCGGACTTTGAAGTGACTTCCTTGGAATAGTTAAATCCCGTGGAGTATATAAGGCTTCAACTTCCGGGTCCGGGTTCAATAAGTCGAAAGCAATTTGTGATCGACCACCTGTTTCGCGATCAACCGTTGTAATAATTACATCAGTAGTTGATTCCCATTCAAACAGAAATGAATAATTATCTACTTCAATCTCAGAAGGTAAACCATTCATACCCTCTGTTTTTATTTTGGCACTTACATCTCTTAATAAAATATTCTCACTTCCGGTGTTTAATGTTTGGTTTTTTATGTACACATACCCACCGGTTATGCTTTCCGGAGATCCATCCGCATTTCGTGTACCAAAATAAGCAAGTGAATCACCGTCAGCCGTTTTTGCACTTAACAATAACGGGTCATTAATATTATTATATAATGTGAATACAGGAACCTCGTCATCCTTGTCTTTACTGTCAGATCCAAAAATACCGCACGATACTATAATAAAGGCGATTAATAGGAATGGCATTAATTTCAGAGGACGTTCGAGACATGCTTTTAGTGAATAATTCATAATCCCTCCGATTTTAAAAAAAGGCGTGCTTTTAACAACACATAGTATTACAACTTATATATTATAATACTTGTATAATATATTACCATTGTATTACAAAAGAAAGATGAATGCGCTATTTCTTGACCCAAAATCATCTATAAAAGATTCTTCTAATCATTAATAATTTGTGTATTTTTGGTCTTTATTGTTTCATTAATTATTTACCAGATATTCGACTTCAATGCCTTATAAAAAAGATTTGTATTCGACACCCTACTACAAAGAACCCGGTCCGATATTAGATAAAGAAAGCCCTTTCGAATCTATGATGGAGCGTTTTCGATATGCTGCCGAAATCTTAAAATTAGATGACGGTATGTTTGATTATTTAGCCAACCCCGTAAAACAAGTTACCGTATCCATTCCTGTAATTATGGATAATGGTGAACTTCAGGTTTTCGAAGGCTATCGTGTAATTCATGATAATGTACTTGGCCCAAGTAAAGGTGGTATTCGCTTTGCCTCTGATGTAAACATTGATGAGGTAAAAGCTCTTGCATCATGGATGACATGGAAATGTGCTGTTGTAAATGTACCATTTGGCGGTGCAAAAGGCGGCGTTAGATGCAACCCGAGAGAACTTAGCACCGGCGAATTAGAACGTATTACCCGACGTTACACTGCAGCCATGTTCGATGTATTTGGCCCCGAGGTTGATATTCCCGCACCTGACATGGGTACAAACGAGCAAACCATGGCATGGATTATGGACACCTACAGCATGCATACGAAGAAAACGACTACTGCAGTTGTAACGGGAAAGCCCTTAATTATTGGTGGTTCGCATGGTAGAAAAGAAGCCACCGGTCGCGGTGTTGTAACTGTAACACTTGCTGCTATGAGTAAGCTTGGTATTAGCCCTGTAAATGCTAAAGTTGTTGTTCAAGGCTTTGGAAATGTTGGTTCCATCTCTGCTAAATTAATGTATGAGCAAGGCTCAAGAGTGATTGCCATCAGCGATGTGAGCGGTGGATATTATAATCCCAAAGGTATAGACATTCCCGAGGCTATGGCTTATTCTGATGCTAATAAAAACTCATTAGAGGGTTATGAGGGCGCCGAACCTATATCCAATGAAGATTTGTTAGAACTTGAATGCGACGTATTAATACCGGCAGCAAAAGAAGACCAAATTAATAAACACAACGCACCAAGAATTAAAGCCAAAATTATTTCAGAAGGTGCTAATGGACCGGTTACTGCAAATGCCGATTCTATTCTTGATGATTTGGGTATTCTTATTATTCCGGATATTCTCGCTAATGCAGGTGGTGTTACAGTTTCCTACTTTGAGTGGGTTCAGGATCGCCAGGGATACTTTTGGACTGGAGAACGTGTTAACAGACGTCTTAACCGCATGATGCGCCAAGCATTCCAGCTAACCTATGATGTAAAAGAAGAGTATAACGTTACTCTTAGACAAGCCGCTTATGTTTATGCAATAAAGAAAGTTGCAGAAACACTTAAGTTGAGAGGAATTTACGCCTAAATAAAAAAGGAGGTGAATTTTCTCACCTCCTTTTTATATCTTGCTTCCCATGCAAACAAATGTTATTTCTTTAACTATTAAGTCCGAGTTCAAAGAACTCGATAAAATAGACGGGTTTATTAACGAAGCTACTGAAACCTTTCAACTTGGTGATGAAACGGTTGGTAAGCTTCATTTAATTCTTTCGGAACTTGCTACCAATGCAATAAAGCACGGAAATAAATTCAATCCTGAAAAAAAAGCTGAGATCGTATTAAAAAAATCGGACAATCAACTTATCCTTACTGTAGAAGATGAGGGTGACGGGTTTAATCCCGATGATGTGCCGGACCCGATGAAGGAAGAAAACATGCTTAAAACAAGTGGACGTGGCATTCACATTTGCAAGGAATTTGCCAAAGATATAACCTATAACGATAAAGGCAATATTGTTACCGTCGTCGTAGGCTAATCCTCTGAGATCCAATATTGAGCTTTTTTTTTGGGGGGGGTATTGGTTTGGTCATTTTAATAGAGTCTAACCCGGATTTGTTACAAAGATTTTTTGCAATCTTTAAACCACACCCAAATTTGAGTGAGTGTGATATTTTTCTATATACAATATTTTTAATAGCATAAGATTTAAATTTCATGCTTTCGTGAATAATTCGGGTTAATTACCTATCAATTTTAGACATCTCCATTTTTACACCTTTAGGCTTAACTTTTATTTTTTTAAACGATATATGTATGAGTGATTGTTTATATTTTCAACCACTATTTTGAATCTTAACTATCAAAAAATTGACTAAAGAAGAAACAGTTCCATTTGAAAAACTAAACGAAATTGGGCGAATTTACGGCACACCTACCTATGTGTACAGACAGGATATAATAAAGCGACAATGCGACAGATTAACGGGTTGCTTTTCCAATTTACCTGTTAAGTTTTTATATGCTATAAAAGCTAACGACAACCCATTTATCATAGAAGAAATTAAAAAAGCGGGCGTAGGGTTTGATACCGTAAGCTATGAGGAAGTCATTCTGTGCAAAGAGTTTACAAATAATTATAAAGAAATTTTCTATACAGAAAATAGCATGAGTGACGAAGAAATGACCAAGTCTATTCATGATGGTGTAACTCTTAATATTGGCTCATTAACACGACTGGAACGTTTCTTTAAACATCCGGATACTACGGAGTGCTGCGTTCGAATTAACCCTGCTATTGGAGATGGTCATCATGCCAAAGTAAATACCGGCGATCCTGAAAGTAAATTTGGTATTCGAATTGGGTTGATTGAAGATGCGGTACAAATGTCGAAACGCTACAACAAAAAAATTACCGGTATTCATGCACACATTGGCAGTGGCATTAAAGAGCCGGATAATCTTATTGTCGCCATGCGGGTTCTATTGGAGCTTTCGGAAGAATTTCCTGATTTAGAGTACATCAATTTCGGTGGAGGACTACCTACTCCCTACACCGCTTTGGACGCACCTTTCGATGTTGAATATTTCGCAGAACTTGCCGAACCTGTATTAAAAAAGGACCTCAAATCTCGACCCGACGGTTTCACTTACTTTTTTGAACCCGGCCGTTGGTTCATAGCCGAGGCAGGTTATTTACTGTGCGAAGTTCAAACCATTAAAGATCAGGTAGAAACTGAATATATTGGTGTAGATACGGGAATGCATCATTTGGTCAGACCCGCATTGTACGAGGCATGGCACCGAATTGTGAACATAACCCATCCTGACAGTGCGAAAGAGAAGCGTTATAATATTGCTGGTAATATTTGTGAAAGTGGCGACATACTCGGTTTTGACAGGCTCATGCCTGAAGCGTCTATAGGAGATATTTTAGCTATTTGTGATGCAGGAGCTTACGGAATGACGATGGCATCGGCCTATAATCGAAGGAGTTTCCCGGCTGAGGTCATGCTCTACCCTAATGGAACACACAAAGTTATTCGTCCACGTTTAACAGCGGAAGATACTGTAAAACGCTTTGTCAAAGACTGTGGATATACCAAAGCCTTTTGAATTAAATGAGATTATTCACAAGATATTTTTCGGCCTAGAAACTAACCCGGATTTTTAACCATGAAATTTTCTTGAAAGCAAGATTAAGAAGGGAATTATTGTTATGGATAAATTGCTAAGGTTGCTTGAAGTTTTTAATGCGAGAATTAATTGAGTCATAACTTTGAACGTATTGCACCAATTCACCATCCATCCAACTTAAAAGCAAATAAATGTCTGATTGAATTTTTAATGCCTGCCGAAAATCTATTCTGTTATCAATAAAACAAATTGGTTCATTATGATAAATCCGATTTCTGAATGTTCGAACACGATTAAGCTTTTGTGAGATAGTACTTCGATTTTCTTTTTTTGGTTTGAAGCTAAAACATTGAATAGGAACACCACCAATTAAGCGATAATGATGCACATCGAACAGGCTGGTCCAAAAACTCAAGGATTGTTCAGCAATAACTTTCCCAGAAGAAATCGAACCACCTTTTCTGCGGATTGTTTTTTCCGAAGACAAGACACAGTTTTTTAAAAAATATTTGGAATTTTGTAAAGAATTATGGTTCATAAAGCCATATTTTTCATTAATAATCCAGTTGGGGTCAGAGAAATAGCCCGATATCTTATAGTTGAGAATATTGCGCAGAAAGATTTCAAAAAGGTTCAAAACAGGATAGAAGGCTTGTGAAACTCGTAAATTCACCCGATAAAGTTCCTGCGCATGGGATTTGGAATTATCTCACGCTTGCAAAAAACGATCTAAGCGAGGTTGAGAAACAAAGTATTCTAATTTTGAATAGTACATTATCAGAGAATATGATTTTCTTTTAAAAATAGTTATATTTATGTCGTAATGCTTGGTAAAGCCTCTTCCTGAATTGGAACGTAACCAAGTTTAAGCTTTAAGCCTCTGTGGAAACGCAGGGGCTTTTTTATTAGATGTCTATTCATTTTTTTCTGGATGAAGTACGAATCCCGTAACTTTCATAGTGTCGTAAATAATTCGACTAAATGAGATTATTTCGAAATGCCCAAATGAGTATGGCTTTTTTTACTGGCGAATAAACCGGGTTATACAGGTTTAACTTTCATGCTTTAAATCAGTATTTTGGAGCGATTCTTAAGTATTAACAAAAAAATTATTTGATAAAATGACTATTAAAAAAGCGACTGTTATTGGCGCCGGAACAATGGGCAACGGAATAGCCCATGTAGCAGTTCAATCCGGCCTGGAAGTAATATTAGTAGATGTAAATGAGCAAGCACTTGAAAAAGCATTGGCAACAATCGATAAAAACCTTGGTAGAATGGTTGCCAAAGAAAGAATTACCGAGGCCGATAAATCAGCAACCTTGGGAAGGCTAGAAACATCAACCAATTTAGCTGAAAGTGTATCAACAAGTGATATCATAATTGAAGCTGTAAATGAAAATTTTGAGCTCAAAAAGAAAATTTTCACAACTCTGGATGAACATGCTCCTGAGCATGCAATCTTAGCTTCCAATACTTCATCTATTTCAATTACAAAACTTGCTGCTGTTACTAAGAGACCTTCAAGTGTTATTGGTATGCACTTCTTTAATCCGGTTCCGGTAATGAAATTGGTAGAGGTTGTACGCGGCCTGGATACCTCTGATGAAGTTTACACTGCTATTGAATCTTTATCTAAATCATTCGGTAAAGTTCCGGTGCCCGTAAATGACTTCCCGGGGTTTGTATCAAACCGTGTACTTATGCCGATGATTAATGAAGCAATTTTTTGTGTTCATGAAGGTGTTGCAACGCCCGAACACGTAGATGAAGTTATGAAACTTGGAATGGCACACCCAATGGGACCACTTCGCCTGGCTGATTTTATCGGTCTGGATGTATGTCTCGATATATTAAATGTACTGTATGATGGTTTCAAAGACCCAAAATACAGACCCTGCCCTTTACTTGTTAAAATGGTAAACGCCGGAAAACTCGGTGATAAAACAGGACAGGGATTTTATTCTTACTCATAAAATTAAATGATTGATTTAAGAAGTGATACCGTCACGAAGCCAACCGAAGGCATGCTCAATGCAATGATGCATGCTCCGGTTGGTGATGATGTTTTTGGCGAGGACCCAAGCATTAACGCACTAGAAGATAAAGTGGCAACGATGTTTGGGCAGGAAGCCGGGCTTTTTGTTCCTAGCGGAACCATGAGCAATCAGTTGAGTGTAAATGCACTCACTTCACCCGGAGATGAAGTTATTCTTGATATCAAATCACATATTTTCAATTACGAATCGGCCGCAGCAGGTTTGTTATCGGGAGTGCAGCTATACCCACTTTCAGGTAAAGAAGGGAAACTAACACCCGAACTGATTGAGACAGCTGTCCGGACAAGAAACGATTGGGACCCATTTTCAAGAGTCATTGCTTTAGAAAATACAACTAACAAAGGTGGTGGTGCATTTTATTCCCTGGATGAAATCAAAGCAATTCGAGAAGTTGCAGACAAACACGACCTATATCTTCATTTAGATGGGGCTAGAGTATGGAATGCGCTAGTAGAAAGTGGATATTCCGCCCATGACTTAGGCTCTTTTTTCGATACAATATCTGTTTGTTTCAGCAAGGGTTTGGGAGCTCCGGTTGGCTCAATGATGTTGTCAACCAAAGATAGAATTCGAACAACTCGCAGAACCCGCAAAATGCTTGGGGGCGGTATGCGTCAAGCAGGTATACTTGCTGCTGCAGCCGAATATACACTTGAGAACCACTTGCCGAAATTACGAGAAGACCATCGAAAAGCAAAGATAATGGCGGAAGCACTAGCTAAATCAAACCAATTTTCAGTGAACATTAAAAGCGTTTATACCAATATATTACTTTTCGATACACTAAATAACACCGCTGCTGAAATGGTTGAGAAATTTGCAGAGAATGGTATTTTACTTTCAGTATTCGGCCCTAAAACAATTCGAGCCGTATTTCATTTTCAGATCACACAAAAAGACCTGGACAAAACAGTAGAAACGATTAAAAATCATTTTTGATTTAGTCCACAACAAGCTTACACACACATGAGAAAAATTAATAGCAAACTCAAGGGCTATGGAAAGTCCCTGCCTGATAGAATTTTGACCAATGAAGAACTCTCCAAAACAGTAGATACAACCGATGAATGGATAAATGAGCGAACCGGAATCCGTCAGCGTCATGTTGTATCCGACCATGAGCAATGTTCTACAATGGCTACAGATGCTGCACGAAAAGCATTACAAACTGCCGATATTACGGCAGATGACGTTGATCTGATTATTGTTGCTTCTTCCAGTCCGGATTACCTTACACCACCCGTTTCCAGCATGGTACAACACCAATTAGGATGTAGAAATATAGGTGCTTTCACAATGGTTGTAGGTTGTACAGGGTTTGTTTCTGCCTTAATTACAGCAGATCAATATATGCAATCCGGCAAGTATAGAAATATTGTTGTAATTGGTGTTGAAGTTATATCACGGATGATTGACTGGACTGACCGAAATACCTGTGTACTTTTTGGCGATGGAGCAGCTGCTGTTGTATTACAAGCCTCAGAGGAGCCTGTAGGAATTAAGTCTTTTTTAATGGGATCAGATGGTAGCGGCTATGAACATATAATACTTCCCTCAGGTGGGTCGAAGGTACCTCCAAGCGAAGAAACCCTTCGAAATGGACTCAATTATTTAAAGATGAATGGTCGGGAGGTTTTTAAATTTGCAACAGGGATGATGGGCAATGCACTTCAGCAAATTGCTTCTGAATCCGGAATTAGTATTGATGATATCGATTTATTCATCCCGCACCAGGCCAACGCTCGCATCATTGAATATGCTGCAAAATCTACCGGTTTACCAATGGAGAAGGTATTTTTAAATGTCAACAAATATGGTAATACATCTTCAGCTTCGGTTCCACTTGCTATCGTAGAAGCTTTTGAAGAAAATCGACTCAAAGATGGTGATACCCTTGCTTTGGTAGGTTTTGGTAGCGGGCTAACCTGGGCTGCTGCTTTAATGGTTGTGTAACCCGGATTATTCACCAAAAAAATTTCATGGTAGCAAGGCGAAGGTGGCATGGAAATAGCACTTCATGGGAATCGCTTCGCTCGGAGTGCAGCATTTTACCCACACCCAAATTTGAGTAAGTATGGTTTTTGTCTATATATAAAAATTTCAATAGCATAAGATTTAAACTTCATACTTTCGTGAATAATTCAAGGTAAATTATGACAAAAAGTTAGTAGCTATATTTGGGCTATATCTGTGCAAATCCATTAAAGTAAAAGATGGCTTAACAGGCAAACCCTTTATATCTCTGAAAAAGCTTTCAATTAGCAAATCGGCTGCGGTCTTATCAGACAATAATTGAATGGGGATTTTTTGTCCCCTCGTAATAAATGCGGCATCAACACCAACTTTTGTTACAGCGTAATGCGCATCTAATGGTCCTGAACAAAATCGCTCCGTTATCTTTTTATTATTTTCATGAGATAAAGTACATGTTGCAATACCTCCATTCTGTGTCCTTATGAGAAGGAGTTTGCTTTCGCTTTCTCCAAAAAGTAGCGTTTCTTTTATTGGGGAATTCAACCATTTAGAGGCAAATAAACATTCATCGAATACTATATTTTTAAGCTTTTCACCTGTAATATCGCTGAAGGTATCAAATATTCTCCTACTACTTAAATAATATGGATTTGGGAGTCTTTCAAAGATAGTGGAAATTCCGGGTTGAAAGAAACTCCAGTGAGAAAACCAAATTTTGAGCCTGCTTTCATCATTCAGTTTTATCATATTCTCCACATCATTCACCTTGCTTAGGTTCGATGTGATTACTAATACATGAATTCCTCTTTTTATCAGTTTCTTTAGATTAACGCTAACCGATTCTACATTCTCAACTATATATATGCAGGCGGATACATCTTTCGTTAATGCATCAGGATTGGTTACCATTTCAATAGTACCGGGCTTCATAATCTTATAAACTCGTTCTTCCCAAGCAGGGAAGCGCAATTGTGCACCCAATAAAGCAATTGAATCTGCTAACATACTTTTGGCTTATTGACATTACATAGTTTTACCCAAAATATTTAAACTATAAGTTCGCAGACATTTAAAAATGCTAGGTGTTGAACAATAATCTATTTATTACAAACCGAGCAAAAACAAAGAAAAGGTCCCGTAAAACTTATACTTTATGAATAATTTGGATAACATTGAACTTATTCCATCCTCACATATTTAGTATACAAAATAAGTTTAAAATTTATATCGTTATTTGGTGCATTTATGAAAAAATGGTCTTAGATTCTGCTCGTATTTAAATTAAACCTTTTAATCGGACTATCAATTATGGACTTACCAGCCCTACATCAGGCAGCAACTGATAAAAACATAGCTAAGCTCAAAGAATTAGTTTCAACAGGAGTTGATATTAACGAAAGAGCCAAAAACGGTTCATCTGCTTTATTTTATGCAGCACAAGCCGATTGTATGGAATGTGTTAAATTCTTAATAGATTCGGGTGCTGATGTTAACGTAGCTAATAAAATTGGTGGTACTGCCTTAAATCGAGCTGCTGAAAACGGAAATATTGCTATGATGGAGTTCCTATTTGATAATGGGGCTATTATTGGAAACTTAGCTTTAATCCTTGCTGCCAGGGAGGGACATTTAAAAGCTGTTAGATTACTATTAGAGAAAGGTGCTGACGTTAATGCAACCCAGCCTTGGGGTCAAACCGCATTAATGCAAGCCGCTCGTGAAGGCCACGCGGGAGTAATTCAATTGTTGATTAAATCCGGGGCAGATATTAAGATGAGAGACAAAAACGGTAAAAGTGCTCTTACAATGGCTAATGACAATGATCACCCCGAAATAAGCATGTATCTGAAAAGAGCCGGTGCGGTTGAAGATAAAATAAAGAAAAAACCATCGCCTGCTCCTGTTCAGGACGACGATGATGACGATGACGACGATGATCTTTCAGCAACAACAGAAGAAATCGTACCTGATGATGCTGATGCCGATGAAATGAGTGACGATGAAGAGGAAGATATTGATGATGATAGATTACGTGATTAACATCTAGTGGTTTTAAGAAAAAAGCCTCGATCTAACGACCGAGGCTTTTTTTATTTTTGATACAAATTAGTATGAGCCTAACCTGGATTATTCACAAGAAATTTTCTTGGTAGCAAGGCGAAGGTGGAAAATCAACGGAAGGGTACCTGAGTACCCTGAACATGACTTTTTCACCTTCAACGCAACTGGCATGGAAACTTTGCAGCATTTTAACCACACTCATATTCGAGTAAGTATGGTATTGATCTATTTATAATAATTTCAATAGCACAAAATTTAAACTTCATACTTTAGTGAATAGTTCGGGCTAAAATATTAATCCAGCAGTTTAGCTACTACAAATCCAATTAATAATCCACCAATAAAGGAAAGACCAACGCCTTGCTCCGGATATGTTCTTACATATCGACGGGCAGTTCTGTAATCTTTCTTAATTTCTCTTTCAATTCTGTCTTTTTCGTTAGTTAATGTATCAATAAGTTCATCAATTTTGCCTTCACCGGCCAAATCTTCAATTTTCTTTTTAACGTTATCTGCATCCATATTTACTCCCTTTTAGGTTAATGGTTACAGTATAATATAGGTTTTAGAATTGAAGTTGCAAATAATTTCAAGCAGCATTTACGACTTTTTCTTTATATAAACTTTGGAAAATCAACTGCAACTTAGACCTTCCCCTGTTAATGCGAGATTTAACGGTTCCCATTGGTAATCCTACAGAATCTGAGATTTCCTGATAGCTCATTTCGTGAATTTCGCGCATAATCAACAACTCAGAGTATTCATCCGGCAAATTATTAAGAGCCGCCTTTATTTTATTTAGCGCTAGCCGTGAATCAACTATCTGCTCGGGTGAGTAGGTTTTGTCTGCTCGTAATTGAATAGGTGGAAAATCTTCATTAGAATCTTCAATTGACCAGGTAATATATCTGGAATTTTTACGATAATGCGTTCTTGTTAAGTTGTTCGCAATCGTGAATATCCAGGTTGAAAAGCGTGCAATATTTGTATACGAATTTCTATTCCGATAAAGCCTTAGAAAAACTTCCTGAAGAATATCCTCTGTATCCTCAACCGATTTAACAAACCTATAAATGTAGTGGTAAAGTCGTTCCGTATACCGTTTAACAAGCTCATTATACGCTTTTTCGTTACCACTTTGGAAAGCCAACATTACCTGTTCATCAGGAAAATCTTTAAACGTACTGCCAACAGAAGATTTCATAATTATCGCAATTGAGTTCCGATTTTATTGGAGACTCAGGCGATAATTTTTCGAATTAACATAATAAAAATTGCATTTGTATCGAGTTTACTAAACCCTTTTAATGATTTATCAGCATCTAAAAATGATTCAAAAATCATGGGCATTTCAGCAAGTGAAAAAGCAGCAGCCTCTTCCATTACATATTTCAATCGATATGGGGACATTCCCATTTCTTGTTGAATCTGTTTTGGAGTGATTCCTTTTGCCTGCAACTGCTTAAATTGCCAAATTGCCGTAAAGGTCGAAAACAACAAACCAATATTTCGAAGAACCTCGCCATAGTCTGATTGACCATTTTGCAACAACTGTTCCGCAATAAATAAAGATTTTTTCAAATCGCGCTTAACTACCGCATCCTTTAGCTCAAAGCCGGTAAATTGTCTTGAAATATTTGTAACAGATTTTACATCGTCTCTGGTAATGGCCTCAAGTGTCTTATTAAATGTACACACCTTTTCCAATTCAGTAGACAATTTACTAAGATTCGATCCGGTTAATTGATATAGATATTCAGCGGCATCGTCGCTTATACTTCTATTGTGATAGGTTCTTGCTCTATCTTTTATCCATTTTGTAACCTGAAAATCAGGTATTGGTTGAAACTCAAGAAGACTTACATGACCCAATTGGGATAGAGCACGTCCAAACTTCGTATTTCCTGCAGGTTTTTTTACATCTATAAAAACAAGCACAGTATTTGGAGATGGCTTTTCGATGTAAGGAATTAATTCTTCATAACTGCTACTTTCTTCCGAGTCATTTTCTCTGGAAAAAAGATTTGAGAATTCGCGAACAACAACCATACGTCTCTCTCCCATCATAGGAAAGCTCTTGGCTGCAGATATAATTTGAGATGTGCTCACATCCTGCCCGTAAAACACATCTAAGTTAAAGTCCTTTTCGTGGTCGGGCATGAGCTTTAAAACAATTTCCTGAGCAGCATCAGTATAAAATTGTTCTTCACCGCATATGAAATAGACAGGGTATATTTTTCCGTTTTTTAACTCTTCGGTTAATCGGTTAAATATATCCTGACTATTTTCTTTTCTGTTCATTTAAGAACTAAATTATGGTGTTAAGCGCCCTAACATTCGTGGGAATGGTATGGTCTCCCGAACGTGGGTAAGACCACACAACCAGGCAACTGTTCGCTCCAGCCCTAGTCCAAAACCTGAGTGAGGAACTGTACCAAAACGACGTAAGTCTAAATACCAGCTAAATACTTCGGGATCTAAATCATGCTCTTTAATTCGTTCTAACAGTGTGTCTAAATCATCTTCACGTTGTGCACCTCCAATAATCTCACCGTAACCCTCAGGGGCTAACATATCAACTCCAAGAGCAACATCCGGATTATTTGGGTCACGTTTCATGTAAAATGCTTTAATTGCAGCCGGGTAACCGTGAACCATTATTGGCTTATCAAAATGCATAGTTAAGAGGGTTTCATCACTTCCTCCAAAATCTTCTCCCCATTGTTTTTCAAGAGCTGATTTTCTCCAAACAGGAATATTCCTAAGGTTTTCTTCAATCTCTTCTCTCCTTGCTCGAATCTCCCGTAACCTTCTATCAATCTGGAATTTTCTACCTTTTTTAGCACTCCCATATTCTTTTTCAAGCTTGGGATATTCAGCCTTCATATCCTCGAGTTCCTGTTTGTTGTCAGCTTCCATAGTATCGAGAAGTACACGAGTTTTTTCACCTGTTAATAGTTCAACCGCTTCAGTGTATGAGATTCGGGGGAAAGGCTTCTGAACAGACTCAAGTTTAGAAATATCACGACCCAGGATTTCCAGTTCATTTCTGCAGGATTTCAACACATCCTGCACAATATAGCAGATCATATCTTCTGCTAAATCCATATTCATTTCTAAATCGTAAAAAGCCATCTCGGGCTCAATCATCCAAAATTCAGTTAAATGGCGTCGAGTTTTACTTTTTTCAGCCCTGAAGGTTGGACCAAAAGTATATATTTTACCATGTGCTAAAGCCATCGCTTCACCATAGAGCTGACCGGATTGGCTTAAGTAAGCTTTTTCGTCGAAATAATCGGTTTCGAACAAATTTGTTGTACCCTCAGCTGCGTTACCCGTAAAAATTGGAGCATCCATTTGGATAAATCCATTTTCCTGAAAAAACTTATGGATAGCAAAAATGATAGCATTTCGAACACGCATGGCAGCCCATTGTCTTTGGCTACGTAACCAAAGATGGCGATTTTCCATTAAAAACTCCACGCCATGCTCTTTAGGCGTAATTGGATAATCTTTTGTAACCTGAATTACCTCAAGCCCTGCTGCGTGTAACTCATAGCCACCCACACTACGATCATCCTTTTTTACTGTCCCAGAAATGTAAAGGGATGATTCCTGAGTTAGATCTGATGCCAAATTCCATACAGCTTCTGTTACATCGTCTTTACTAATGATGCATTGGCAAAGACCGGTACCATCTCTAACGATTGCAAAAATTAAAGCTTTACTTGATCGTACGTTGTGAACCCAGCCTTGAAGTGTTACCGACTTACCATCGAAGTCTGATAATTTAGATATAGTAGTAGTTGTTGTCATTTTTCAGGTAATAAAACAGTTTCAGTAAAATAATCTTCATTAAAAAACTCACCCGCAAAGGTAAGAATTTGTTCTGAAGTAACCGAATCAATATGAGTTACAAGTTCATCTAAAGATATATACCTATCGAAATAAAGTTCACTTTTAGCAAGGCGCGTCATTCGGTTACTCATGCTCTCTTGTGCGAGTAAAAGTTTACCCTTTAGCTGTGTTTTAGCTTCTTCAAGATCTTTATCTGATATAGCCTCATCAGCAAGACGTTTAAGCTCGGTATAAACCAATTCCTGCACATGGCTAACATAATCTTTATCTGTACCTACATAAACGCCAAATAAGCCGGTGTCTCTGTAAGACTGATTAAAGGATTGTACCGAATAACAATAACCATACTTCTCACGAATGTTTTGGTGTAGTCTGGCACTCATACCTCCCCCGAGAATTGTATTAGCCAAAAGAAGCTTATAGCGATTAGGATCACTATTGCTAAGTGAACGGCGCCCGATTATCAAGTGTGTTTGCTCGATAGGCTTGGTAACTTCTTTGCGTTGCTTTTTATAGAGACTAAGATCCAAGTCCTTCCTATCGTGATTAGCTAAATTATAGGACGGGAAACAATCATTTACAGCTTTCAAGACGTCTTCATGCGTTGCGTTTCCCGCAACAGAAATAACAAGGTTCGAGGGGCAATAATTTTCCTTAATGTAATTATTGAGATCATCGCGAACGAAACCATTTACCGTATGCTCATACCCAATAATAGGCCTTCCAAGAGGATGATTTTCAAACACTAATCCATTAAACTCTTCAAAAACGTAGTCTTCCGGACTATCGCGATACATCTTCATCTCTTCTATCACAACCTTTTTCTCTTTTTCGATTTCTTTATCATCGAAGGTTGAATGTTGAATCATATCAGATAGAACATCTACAGCTCGTTCTAATTCTGTATCAAGGCAACGAGTGTAATAGCAGGTATATTCTGATGATGTAAAAGCGTTCAAAAACCCACCAACCGATTCCATAGTTTGGGCAATTTCGTAAGCACTCCTTTTATTGGTGCCTTTAAACAACATATGCTCCAGAAAATGGGTTATACCTGCTTGTTGGTCCGTTTCGTGTCGGCTACCTGTTTTAACCCAAATACCAACAGAAAGACTTCTTACGGAATCAATGGTTTCTGTAATAACGCGAATACCATTTTTTAAGGTTGATTTCTGAACTAACTCATTATTTGAATTCGACATAGACTATAAATTTATTTTTTTTATACACAAAAGCGCCATTTGAATTACTTCAAAAGGCGCTTTTTATTAAATAACGTTCCTGCGTTAATTATTCTTTATCAAGTAATACTTTTCTTGATAAACGTAATTTTCCACCGGGTTCAACCTTTACAAGCTTAACTTCAATTTTATCACCTTCGCGCATCACGTCTTCTACTCTATTGATACGCTTATGGTCGATTTCGGAGATATGGAGTAACCCATCTTTACCCGGCATAATTTCAACGAATGCGCCATATTCTTTAATTGAACGAACGGTTCCTTCATAAATGGCACCTTCTTCAGGTTTACCGGCAATTGCTTTAATACGTGCAAGAGCTTCCTGAGCTTTTTCATCATTATCGGCTGCAATCGTTACAACACCTTTATTGCCTTCTTCTTCGATAATAATTTCGGTACCGGTTTCCTTCTGAATTGCCTGAATTACTTTTCCTCCCGGGCCAATAATTGCACCAATCATATCGGAATCAATTTCATATCGGGTGAAAGCAGGGGCATATTTAGACAATGCCTCACGTGGCACAGAAATAGTTTCAGCCATTTTTTGAAGGATATGCAAACGACCTTCGCGAGCTTGTTTTAATGCTTCCATCATTAGTGATGAATCAATGCCTTGAATTTTGATATCCATCTGGCAAGCTGTGATACCATCAGCGGTACCTGTAACTTTAAAGTCCATATCACCAAAATGATCTTCTGAACCTGAGATGTCTGACATGATCATATACTTGTTATCATCACCCATGCAAAGTCCCATTGCAATACCTGCAACCGGCTTTTTAAGGGGAACACCGGCATCCATTAAGGCCATAGAACCACCACAAACAGAAGCCATTGAAGAAGAACCTTTAGATTCTAAGATATCAGATACAACCCTAATAGTATAACCAAACTCTTCTGTTGAAGGGATAAGTTTTTTAAGGGCACGTTCCGCTAAGTTACCATGACCAATCTCTCTACGGCTAACACCGCGCATCATACGCGCTTCACCGACACTATATGGAGGGAAATTATAATCAAGCATAAAACGCTTAGACTCTGTGTCAAACAAAGTATCAACCGACTGTTCGTCTCTTTTGGTACCGAGTGTTACAGTTACGAGTGCCTGCGTTTCACCTCTGGTAAATATAGCTGAACCGTGTGTGCGAGGCAGGTAGCTAACTTCGCTCCAAATTGAACGGATTTCGTCTGATTTACGACCATCTAGACGAACCATTTCTTTGAGCATCATTTCGCGGTTAGCAGTGTCGCGTAAAGCGTAACAAAACTCGCCAACCTCTGATTCAAAGTTTTCGTTATCAGCATATTTCTCGGCTAACTTTTCTTTTACTTCCGTTACGATCTGCTTGTATGCTTCAGCATTTGATTTTTTATCTAATTGCTTTTTGAATAGTTCACGGAAACTGTCGCCAACAGCATTTTCTACATCTGCTTTCAGTTCATCGTTTACCGCAGGTTTATCGTATTCTTTTTTCTCTTTTCCATACTCTCTACGAAGCTCTTCCTGAAATGCACAAAGTACTTTAATAGATTCATGAGCAAGGTTAATGGCTTCGAGCATATCTTCTTCAGATATTTCTTCCATTTCACCTTCAACCATAACAATACTGTCGGCCTTGCCTCCAACTGTAAGATTGATATCACTTTCCTCAAGCTCATCAACAGTTGGATTAATAACAAACTCACCATTTACGCGACCAACGCGAACCTGAGCCATTGGCCCTTCGAAAGGAGCTTCTGATATATGTAAAGCAGCTGATGCAGCTACCGCACCTAAAACATCTGCATCGTTTTGTCCGTCAGATGATATTACATTACAAATTACCTGTGTTTCATTTAAAAACCATTCCGGAAATAACGGACGAATGGTTCTGTCGATTAATCTTGCCGATAAAATTTCTTTTTCTGAAGGACGTCCTTCTCTTTTGATGAATCCACCCGGAAATTTACCGCCCGCTGCGTAGGTTTCTCGAAACTCAACACTTAGTGGGAAAAACGACTGCCCCGGTTTCATTTCGTCGTTTGCTACTGCTGTTGCAAGTATCATAGTGTCGCCAATACGGGCTACTACAGATCCATGTGCTTGCTTGGCCAAACGACCGGTCTCTATTGACAGGGTTTTACCCGGTGCGTATTCAACTGATTTAAATTCTGCTTTCATATAAGTTTATAATCTTTTCTTCTTTTTTCTGCTTTTATATATACTGACCATAAGGCCAAATTAGTTTTGTAAAGTTACAGCATGGTGATACAAAAAAGGCATGGAATTCCATGCCTTTTTCTAAAACTGTTTACTTTCTTATTTTCAACTTCTGAATAAGAACTCGGTAGGCCTCAATGTCTTTTTTCATCATGTAGTTTAGAAGACGGCGTCTTTTACCTACTAATTTTAAAAGGCCAAGACGTGTAGAATGGTCTTTTTTGTGGTCTTTAAGGTGTTGAGTTAAACGATTAATTCGTTCAGTAAAAAGTGCGATCTGCGCTTCGGCAGACCCTGTATCTTCAGCAGCTTTTCCATATTTCTGGAAAATTTCTGCTTTTTCTTCTTTAGAAATGTTCACGTTATGTGTCCTTTCCGCTTTAGATTAATACCATGCTAAAGTAGAAACTTTAACTTTACAGCTTATAAATATAGGGTTTTTATTGCATTTATACAATCTTGTTTATCAACTTCCAACTGTTGTTTGAGGTCTGAAAAACTACTGAATTTCTTTTCATTTCGTATACGTTTAACAAAATGTAAATTTAACATTTTGCCATAGATATCTTCGTCAAACTCTAAAATATGTACCTCTAAGCGCAATTCAGGCAAATCGGTTACCGTTGGTCTTACACCTATATTCATCATTCCTTTATAACGTTTGCCGGCATATTCCACAACAACCACATAAACCCCATGCTGTGGAATAACTTTTCTTGGTTCATGTAACCGAATATTTGCTGTAGGAAAACCAATAGTCCTACCTTTTTTATCGCCATGAATAACCAAACCCTTAAGTGGATATGGTCGCCCTAAAAAATCCGCTGCAAGCTCTACATTCCCCTCGTTTGCTAATGCTTTACGCACTGAGGTCGAGCTTACCGTGGTTTTAGAAACTTCATGTGCAGTTACCATAGTAACATTAAAACCAAGGGATTCACCCAATTGTCTAACTGTTTCTATTGTACCTTCTCTATTTTTCCCAAATTGATGATCATACCCTATTATAAACTCCTTTACACCAATTTTTTTAAATATTACTTGTTCTATAAATTCGTGTGAACTTAATAAGGAAAAATCACGGTCAAATGGTATAACAACCATTTCATCAACACCCATTTCCTCAAGAATCTGAACGCGCTCCGGCAGGCTTGTTAAGAGGCTAATAGTATTATTTCCACCATGCAATACTTCTCGTGGATGTGGATCAAACGTTACAACAACGCTTCTGCCTTTAATTGAACGGGCTTTTTCTACCAATAAAGAAATGAGTTGACGATGACCAAGGTGAACTCCGTCAAAGGTTCCAACCGTTATTGCAGTATCCGGGTTATGGATAACATCTTTAAGATAAGTCAATTTTCCCATGCTGATCGAAGTCGGTTACTAGTTTTTCCATAGTTATAGATTTATCAACGGAGAAAATACCAATTTGCGTTCTTCTAAGTGCAGTAAGATGTCCAAATGTTCCGAGTTTTTTTCCTAAATCATGAGCGAGAGAACGTATGTAAGTGCCTTTGCTACATTCGATATCTGCTATGATTCCACCGGACTTAGAATAGAATACAACCTCAAACCGATAAATATTAACATTCCTTTTTTTTCGCTCGACGGTTTCACCACGTCTAGCAATATGATAGAGACGCTCACCTTTATGCCATATAGCAGAGTACATGGGCGGTTCTTGTTCTATTTCACCCAAAAAGTTGTCGTTAATTGTGGTTTTAATACCCTCTATGTTAACATGCTCAAATGATGCTGATTCATTGGCTTCTGTCTCCGCATCGTAGCTGACTGTACTTGAGCCTAATTGGATAGTTGCCCTGTATGTTTTGGGTTGTCCCTGAACCTGGTCAATTGACTTTGTAGCTTTACCGCAACATAATATGAGAAGACCTGTAGCCATAGGGTCAAGTGTGCCGGCATGCCCTACTTTTTTAATCCCAATGAGTTTACGAACTAAACCAACTGCCCGGAAGCTACTCCAGGATTTAGGTTTATCAATTAGAAAAACAGCTCCTTCTTTAAAATCAAATGTTTTGTCTATCGGTTCTTCATTTGTGAATAGCCGAAATGAAGTGATGGGAGGAGCCGGCTTTTTTCTTCCGGTTTGCCGGTTTTCAGGGTTGTTCATCCCCTTCATCCTGTGTGGACTGAATCTTTTTTGCTTTGCGGAATAGGGTTTCCATTTTCATGGAGTACTCTGCCGAGTCGTCTGTGTAAAATTCAATTTCAGGGATTTTACGAACCTGATGCCTGATTATTGAAGCTAATTCGGTTCGTATTTGAACTTTTTTTTCTTTAAGGTGATTAAAAGTTGCTTCTTCACCACCGGAGGGATCAAATACGCTTAAGTTTACCCTTGCCAATGACAAATCGGGCGTCATTTTAACGTTGGTAATCGTAATGATATTCCCCTTTTGATATTTTTGAAGAATGGTAGCCAGCTCTTTTTTAATTTCAGAAGCTACCCTCTCGGTACGAATGCTCATATTCCTTACCGTTATTTATCAATGATGAGTTTACGCTTGGTTTCTACCACTTCAAAGCCTTCGATAACGTCTCCAACTTTAATATCGTTAAAGTTTTGGATACCGATACCACATTCGTAACCCGAACTAACCTCACGAACATCATCTTTAAATCTTTTGAGTGATGAAATATCGCCTGTGTAAACTACAATACCGTCACGTATGAGTCGAACTTTGGTATTTCGTGTAAGTTTACCATCCTGAACGTAACAACCTGCAATAGTTCCAACTCCGGGAACTTTAAATGTATCACGAACATCAACATTAGCAACAATTTTCTCATTAAGTTCGGGCGATAGCATACCCTCAAGAGCATCGTGAACCTGATCTACAGCTTCGTAAATTACACTGAACAATCTTATGTCGATTGCTTCCCGTTCTGCCAATTTACGGGCATTCATTGTAGGACGAACCTGGAATCCAATGATAATCGCATTTGAGGCTGTTGCAAGTAATACGTCAGATTCACTGATTGCACCAACACCTGTGTGTATAATATTTACCTTCACTTCATCAGTAGAAAGTTTTTGTAATGAACCTGATAATGCTTCAATTGAACCATCCACATCACCTTTAATTACGATATTAAGTTCACTTACCTCACCTGCGCTCATTCTTGCAGCAATATCATCAAGTGTCACATGCTTAACCTTACGTAAGTCTTGCTCACGCTTAATTTGTTGACGTTTTACAGCAATGTCTTTTGCTGTTTTTTTTTCTTCTGTAACATTAAATCTATCACCTGCCTGTGGCGCAC
>PXCK01000238.1 GCA_003566635.1 Balneolia bacterium
ACGAGTTATACGTACCTGCAAACATTTAGGAATTAAAACGGTCGCAGTTTATTCCGATGTTGATGCTACCATGCCTCATGTGCTTCTTGCAGATGAAAGCATTTGTATTGGCGAAGCACCTTCATCAAAAAGTTATTTGGTGATGGATAAAATTATTTCCTCTGCCAAGGAAACAGGTGCCGATGCCATACATCCCGGTTACGGATTTCTTAGTGAAAATGCTCGTTTTGCAAAAAGGTGTGCCGAAGAAGGTATCATTTTTATTGGCCCAACTCCTTCAGCTATTGATGCTATGGGCGACAAAACTAAAGCTCGTGAAATTATGCAAGCCAATGGGGTTCCACTGCCTCCCGGAACCGAATCTGCTATTGAAGATGCAGCAGAAGCCGAAAAAGTTGCCAAAGAAATTGGCTATCCTGTTATGATTAAGGCCGCCGCCGGTGGTGGTGGTAAAGGAATGCGTATTGTTTATAACGAAACGGAATTTACTGCAGCCATTCGTACAGCTCGTTCCGAGGCTATGAGTGCTTTTGGCGATGACAGAGTATTTGTGGAGAAATATTTGGAAAGTCCACGCCACATTGAGTTTCAAATAATGGCCGATACTCATGGAAATGTAATTCATTTATTCGACCGGGAGTGTTCGGTTCAACGTCGTCACCAAAAAGTTGTGGAAGAAGCACCGAGTCCTTTTCTAGATAAAGATATGCGAGAAAAAATGGCAGAAACAGCTGTTAAAGCTGCACGGAGTTGCGGTTATGTTGGAGCGGGAACGGTAGAGTTTTTGGCTGATAAGCATCGGAATTTTTATTTTTTAGAGATGAACACTCGCTTGCAGGTTGAGCATCCTGTAACAGAGTTTATTACAGGCTTGGATTTAGTAGAACTACAAATTCTTGTAGCCGAAGGAAAGCCGCTACCAATTTCTCAGGGCGATGTTGTAATGCGAGGACATTCTATAGAATGCCGTATTTGTGCGGAAGACCCGAGTGAAAACTTTATGCCAAGTACCGGTTATATACAACGTCACAAAATGCCTGCCGGTGTTGGTGTGAGGGTAGATTCCGGAATTGCAGCCGGTCAACGGGTATCCATCAACTACGATCCGCTTTTGGCTAAGCTTGTTACCTATGGTAAAGATCGTGATCAGGCAATACGAAGAATGAGACAAGCCCTTCATGAATACGAAATATCGGGTTGTAAAACAACCATCCCGTTTTGTCAATTTACGATGGAACATCCGGTGTTTAATTCTGGTGTTTACGATACCCATTTCATTAAAGATTACTTTAAGACCAATACGGATTCATCAATTTATGATTTCCTTGCATCTGCTGTTTTGTTTGAGTTTTTAAATAACGAATCAACAAATGGCAATGGTCAGTTACAAGAAGCTGAATCTAACGGGAATTGGTGGAGCAAAAGAGGAAAATAGTTTGAGTAATAAAGAGCTTTTTAATCAAATTCAAAAGCTTTCCACAGAGCAACGAAATCCGGCTTCCCAACAGATTGATACTTCTTCTACGCAAGATATCATTCAAATAATGAATGATGAAGATCAAAAAGTGGCATTAGCTGTCCAAAAAAAACTGCCTGAGATTACAAGGGCAGTAAATCTTGTTGTTGAAGCTTTTCAAGATGGAGGTCGGCTAATTTATATTGGTTCAGGTACAAGTGGTAGATTAGGTGTATTAGATGCTGCAGAGTGTCCACCAACTTTTGGCACAAACCCTGAGATGGTTCAGGGTTTAATTGCCGGTGGTGAAAAAGCAATGTTCGTTGCTCAGGAAGGGGCAGAAGATAGTACGTATCAAGCCGGGATTGATTTGGAGGAAAAGGGATTGATCGGAAAAGATGTGGTGTGTGGATTAGCGGCAAGTGGGCGCACACCTTATGTTCTTGGGGGATTAAAAAAAGCGGCAAAATTGGGTTGTAAAACTATTTTCATAACTTGTGTAGATAAATCAAAACTCCAACTACCGGTTGAACCATCTGTAATTATTGACCCTGAGGTTGGTCCTGAAGTAATTATGGGTAGTACACGATTAAAGTGCGCAACAGCACAGAAGATGATTTGCAATATGATAACAAGCGCATCAATGATTCGGCTTGGAAAAGTCTATGAAAATGTGATGGTCGATTTGCAGCTCACGAACAAAAAACTGGTAGAACGAGCGAAAAAAATAATCATGCTATTCACTAATATGGATTATGAGCAGGCCGGTTTAGCATTAGATAATGCAGATGGACATGTTAAAACTGCTCTGGTTATGTCAATCACAAATTCTTCAAAAGAATCAGCAAAAATTGCTTTAAATGAAAATAATGGATTTATTAAACCTGCTATTGAATATATAAAGCAAAGAGTATGAAAATTTTAGTTAGTATTTATATTTGGTTTTTTTACGGTTTGAGTTTCGCATTTTCCATTATATTCGCATTTCTTGTTTTTTTGGTAACATTTCCATTTGATAAGCACCGCAAAGCGCCAAATGCTGTTATGATGACTTTTGGCCAGTCAATGGTATGGTTAAACCCTATGTGGAAAATTCATCACATTAATCTGGACAAGTTAAAAAAAGGTCCAAAGGGGAAACTTTACGTTTCAAATCATCAGAGTTTTATTGATATGCCATTGTTAGCAACAATGCCTGTAAATCTTAAGTGGTTGTCTAAAAAAGAGCTTTTTAAGATTCCGGTTGCAGGATGGCTGATGAAAATATGCGGACATATTTCAGTTGATCGTCAATCTAAAACGGCCTATAAAGCTCTTGAGAACATCGTTGAACCCATTAAAAGTGGTGTTAGTGTAATGATTTTCCCGGAGGGTACTCGATCCAGAATCGGAAAAATGAAACCTTTTAAAAAAGGGGCATTTTATGCCGCAAAAGATAATGATTTTGTAATTCAGCCAGTGCTTGTAGAAGGTGCTTATAAACTATTACCGCCCGATACATGGATTATGAATCCTAAAGGAAATCTTTATATATCGGCTTTAGACCCGGTTGACTCAAAAGATTTTGACAGTGTAGAATCGCTCTTGGAACATGTACATAAAATAATGCTGGAAGAATCACTGCGATTACAAGCACTTGACATCCAATCATAAAATGATTTACCTCAGTCTGTCGTTGTAATAGCCATATGCAGTGGCAGAATTCATATAAAAAAAATCAAATAACCTATCAAAACCGGGTAATGGCTGCGCTTATAGTAGTATTGGTGATCGTAACTCTGGTTTTTCGTTTTTTGAATTTTGGATTTGAGCCCGAAATTAAACCTGCACCTGTACAAGATATTACAATCGATAATGTGATGATTACAGAATTTGCATCTGCTCAACCTGTTGCACCTCAACGTCCTATCATTAATCCTGAAATGCCGGCAGACGAAGTTATTGACGATGAAATTATCCTCGATATCGACGGGTTATTATTTGAGTCAAAAATAGAACTTCCGGGTTCCGGAGCAGGCGAGATAGTTCGAAATCCTGATCGTCCTCCACGTGTTAGACGTATTGTAGAGGCTGTAACACCCCCGGAGTTTAGGGTTGATGAATACAGATACATCGTTTTTGTAACTATGACGGTTAATGAAGATGGAAGGGTAGATGAGGCATTTATTTCGGAGGTTTTACGTGAATTTGCCGATGGAAGATCTGAAAAAATTGAAACTGCACCTGCTTCCATTGTTTCGGAATCGCTGAGAGCTGCATACGGATGGGTCTTCAGCCCGGCTGAGGTCAATGATAGTCCTGTAAGGAGCAATTCCACACACCGATTTGTTTTCGGAGGTTGAATGATTTCAATTCCATTAACGGAGGTATAAACGTATCTTTGGAGCATGAGAATAGATCAAAAATATTTCGTCCCATTTATATTGGGTGTTGCATTAATTTGTGTTTTGGTAATCGTTTTTTTTAATATGAGAACGCTTGGAGGGCAGCAGGAAAGGTTTGTACAAGCCATTCAAGATGGGAGTGATTTACATTCACATGCCTTTTTTGAGTATGTAACTCAAGACAGTATCCGAATTGCAGATTTATCCCCACAGTTTACTGCGGCTTTGTTTTTTTCGAGTTGGTCGAATCGTGGTGTTAATGCCTTCCAAAAGTTGAATGATATTGTACAGGATAGAGATGACATTCTTTTATTCGGTATGGCTGTAAAGGATGACGAAAGCTTTTTGACCTCTTTTATAGATCAAACTACAAATAATGTTCGAATTCTCGACGGGACTGAATTCTATAGTGATTTTAAAATTCCGGGACTTCCTTCACTTGTAGTTTTTGATAAGGAAGGAAACATACGTGGATTAAGAATGGGGTATACCGGACCCGACGATTACGCTTTTTTGATTACTTTGATTGATGAGTGAATTGCAACACATTGTCTATTTTAATGGTGCTTATATCCCGGAAGTGGAAGCATTAATCCCTGCCGGTGCACGTGCTGTTGGATATGGAGAAGGTGTATTTGACTCATTATTGATTGAAGATAATTTCGTTTTTTTGATTGAGAAACATCTTCAAAGGTTTAATAAGGCCTGTCAAATTTTGGTGCAAGGCTCCAAAGAATTGAATTTGAAAACTTTCATTCAAATACTTGAAAATTTATGTGACAAAAATTCCTGGTATAATGGAAATGCAAGGATAAGGATACAGGCAGGGGTCTTTAATACTGCCGGATATCCCTTAACTGAAAAGCGACTATTTTTACTAATTTCCATGATTCCCTTTCAACGTGAATCTAAATCAGTTCGACTTACTTTCTCGGACTTTACCAAAATTCCAAAAGGTTGTTTTCCGGGTGGTATGAAATGGAGTCAATATTTACAAAATATGTTGGCTCTCAAAGATGCAAAATCAAAAGGGTTTGATGATGCCATTTTATTAACCTCTGATGAATTTGTCTCAGAAACGTCTATATCTAACATTTTTTGGATAAAAAATAATGAAATATTGACGCCGGCAGAATCAACAGGAATGTTACCCGGAATTATGCGTGAAGTAATTTTAGAACTAATTCAAGGTTTGGGGATCAAAGTTAATATTGGTGAATTTTCAAAGACGAGTCTTTTGCAGGCTGATGCCGTTTTTATCACAAATTCCGTAAAGCGAATTGCTGAGGTAGAACACTTAGATTCGATTAATTTTGAAATTAATCATCCTATAGTAGTAAAGCTGAAAGATTTATTAGTAAACTATATTTTAGCTAACAGGTGCCGACTCTAAGATGACGGAAAAACTATCCATTTTCAAAAAGATTTATACGCTGTCAAAAATCGGCGATGTAGTATTACTTGAAAACCAATCTGAAGCTTGGGGATATTTGGCTGTAGGTTCGCGTAAAAGTATATCATTCCAAAATGGGGTTATAAGCATTAAACACGGCGATAACGTTTCTCAGGTTACAGGAAATCCATGGGAGGAATTGGAACAATTCAAAAAGAGCTCCGATTGGATTTTTGGATACTTTGGCTATGATTTAAAAAATAATATTGAAGTTTTAAGGTCCAAAAATTACGATGATATAAAACTACCAGATTTGTACTTTGTCGAGCCTGAATCTTTGTACCGGATAGATTTTAAAGCATTAAATTTAGAATTTATTCAGGGCGATCTCATAGATTTTGATTCATTTCCCGACCTGGAGATTCCCCGATTTGATTGGGTATCACCTTTAAAATGTAAAACACAAAAACCAGAGTACATAAGACAAATTGAACAAGCCAAAGAACAAATTTTTGAAGGGACTTTTTACGAGATAAATTTGTCGCGTCAACAAGTGGCTGAATATGAAGGGGAGCCATTGGCATTATATTTACAGATGCGAAACCGAGGACCGGTACCCTTTGCGTCGTTTATGTCGTTTGAAAACACGCAGATTTGTTGTGCATCTCCGGAGCGATTTTTAATGAAATCAGGTAATGAACTTATTTCGGAGCCTATTAAAGGAACGACATCTGTAGATTTACCGGCAGAAGAAATTGAAGAAATACTTTTATCTGAGAAAAATAGAGCCGAAAATTTGATGATAGTTGACTTAGTTAGGCATGATTTCAATCGCGTTTGTAAAAAAAGTAGTGTAAAAGTTGACCCCATTTTTGAAATACGTCCATATTCTACAGTTCATCATTTGGTTTCAACGGTCAGAGGTGATTTAAAAGATGACGTTTCGGCGGTTCAAGCTATAAAAGCATGTTTCCCAATGGGGTCAATGACAGGTGCACCCAAGATTAGTGCCATGAAAGCAATAGATGACTTTGAAAACTACAAACGTGGTTTGTACAGTGGAGCTATTGGATACTTTACTCCTGACGATGATTTTGATTTTAACGTGGTAATTAGAACTGGAATATGTAAGGATACAAAATGCTTTTATTCAAGCGGTGGAGCAATTACATCTGATTCTGATCCGGAGGATGAATGGGAGGAAACACGCCTCAAAACTCTTGCATTAAGGCCGGATGTGTAGCCCGAATTATTAACGAAAGTATGAAATTTGAATTTTATACTTTTGAAATTATAATATATAAACAAAAACAGCGCTTGCTCTAATTTGGTGTGGTTAAAATTTTTTGGTGAATAATCCGGGGAAGGTTAAATCACTGCTTGATTGGAAAAATGACATCAGCAGTATCTGTTAAATAAAGTTCCTGGATATTTAGTTTATTGGAATGTGCGTTTTACTGCCGAGAAGTATGATTCAGTAAAATTAGCTTTAATAATCTACATTGTCATGAATTAATTAAACTTTAGAATGGTTTGCATTAGTAAATATTAACATAAAAAAAGGCAATTGTGACTGAATATCCAAGCATATCAACTCTGGGTGGATTAAAAAAATCTAAATGGAAATCGCGGTCTATAAAAGAAGAGCTTAGGGAAAACCTGATTAAGTTTTTAAAAGAAGGTAAAACAGTTTTCCCGGGTATTCTAGGTTATGACAAGACCGTGATTCCGCAAATTTATAATGCAATTTTATCCCGCCATGATATAATTTTGTTAGGGCTTCGCGGTCAAGCAAAGACACGGATTCTACGCTCGTTACCGAATCTCTTAGATGAATATTGTCCGTACATAGAAGGCACAATTCTTCGCGAAGACCCATTTGAACCAATAACCCAAAAAGCAAAACACATTATTGAAGAAAAAGGTGATAAAACCCCTATCGGTTGGATTCATCGCTCTGAACGCTATGTAGAAAAGCTAGCCACGCCTGATACAAGTGTTGCCGATTTAATAGGTGACATTGATCCAATTAAAGCTGCTAATGAAAAATTGAGCCTGTCAGATGAAGAAATAATCAATTATGGTTTAATTCCCAGGTCGAACAGAGGCATTTTTACCATAAATGAATTACCCGACTTGCAGCCTCGAATTCAGGTGGCTTTATTGAATATCATGCAGGAACGAGATATTCAAATTCGTGGCTTTAACATCAGAATCCCGTTAGATGTCAGCGTTACATTTTCGGCAAATCCCGAAGATTATACTAATCGTGGAAATATTATAACACCTCTAAAAGATCGCATTGATTCTCAAATTATCACTCATTACCCCAAAGAACTTGAAATTGGAGTAACTATAACCGAACAAGAAGCCAGAATTGCCCGAAACGGTACAACCGTCAACATTCCCTATTTCGTTAAGGAAATTGTAGAGCAAATTGCATTTGAAGCGCGTAACTCCGAGTATGTAGATCAAAAGAGTGGCGTTTCAGCCAGAATGACCATTACGGCTATGGAACAAGTTGTAGCCGCAGCCGAAAGAAGGTCTGTGGTGAATTCGGATGATGAAATTAATGTAAGAATGTGTGATCTCTATCATTGTATTCCGGCGCTTACCGGTAAGTTAGAATTAGTATATGAAGGAGAACAGGAGGGAGCCCGTAGTGTTGCTATTCACTTAATTGGTAAGGCTATCAACAGTATTTTTAAAAAATACTTCCCAGATCCACAGAAGAAAAAATCAGATGGGAACAATTATAAAGATGTTATTTCATGGTTTGCACAAGGAAATGTGCTAGAGATTACTGATAGTATAACCGACAAGGAATACATGAAGCGACTGAAAGATGTTACCGGGCTCGAGAAACTGGTATTAAGTCGTCACCAATCGACTAATAAATATCAAACCGCCGTCATGATGGATTTTGTAATAGAAGCCCTGCACCAAAACTCTATGTTAGGTAAGGATGATTTGGATGATACAACTACTTATACCGATTTAGTTGGTAGTATGCTCGGTCAGCTTGGCTCACTTGGTAGTGATGAAGGGGATGATGAAGATTATTATCGTTAACCCGAACTATTCACGAAAGTATGAAGTTTGAATCTTATACTATTGAAATTTTTATATATAGCCCAAAACTATACTTACTCAAATTAGGGTGTGGTTTAAATGCTGTATACCGAGCGAAGCGATTCCCACGAAGTGCTATTTCCATGCTAGCTGCGTTGAAAGTGAAAAAGTCATGCTCAGGGTACTCAGGTACCCTTCCGCTGATTTTTCGCCTTCGTCTTGCTACCAAGAAAATTTTTTGGTGAATAATCCGGGTTAATTACTTTTAAACTTATCTCTGTCCCGTCCTAAAATATGTTGACGGTTTTTAGGTGTTAATTTGAAGCTTAAGGAGTGTTTCTTCTTCAGCTTTCTTATGTACTTGAGCTGGTGTTTGCATTTTTAGGCTCAAGTGAGGTCTTTCGTTATTATAGATG
>PXCK01000067.1 GCA_003566635.1 Balneolia bacterium
AAAGATATTCTTCAAAAAGTCGCACTTTTCAACCCATTGTTGATTTGGTCAACGGCTGATCCTTGGTCATCTCACTATCTCGCAAACCGATTAAGCAAAGAATTAAACATACCCTGGGTAGCAGATTTTCGAGACCCCTGGACATTATGTAACTACAGAAATTTATATAAACCTTCTTTTATTCGAAACATTGACGAACGGTATGAGTCGAAATTTCTGAAAGACGCAGATATCGTAACCTTTACAGCAGAAGCAACATCAAGCAAATACATCAACGCTTATCCCGAAATACAGGAGAAAACCCTTACCATTTATAACAGCTTTGATACAGAGCTTTATAAAGATGAAACTTCAGTAAAGGTTGATTCTTCTGATGAATTTAAGATTTTCTTTTATGGAGCATTTCGTGAACTGTCTCCGGCTCGACCTTTTCTTGCATTGTTGAGGGTGGTAATAGAACAGGACGCATCAATCTTGAAAAAAATCAAAGTATATATGAACGGTGCGTTGACGGAAGAGGATGCTCAGTTAGCATCGGATTTAGGATGTGAAGATTATTTCCAACGAGTTGCTTATGTACCCTATGAAGAGAGTCGGGCTTATTTACAGCAAGCAGACTTGTTATTGTTATCTACCAAAGCAGAAAGGGACGACATTATACCTGCTAAGTTGTGGGAGTATATGATATCCTGTAAGCCAACTCTGGGGATATCATCAAACCCAGAAGTTCACGAGTTGATGGAAAAAACCAATATGGGATGGTGTTTCAGCCCGGATGAACCCGATAAATCGGCCAGGTTATTAATCGATTTAGTACGCAAACCAAAATTATTGGAATCAAAAGGGGCCGATAGTAGTCAGATTAACGGTTATGATGCATCAGCACAAGCTCAACGACTGGCATCCATCATAAATACCCTGATAGATGAGTGAAGCTAAATCATCTTTAGCTGATAAGGCCGGTGTGGTCGTGTTTTCCCGGGTTGTTACGACTGTGATTGACCTTGCCTTAGTAATTGCACTCATCAACCTGATGCAAAAAAGTGAATTTGCAATCATAAGCTTTTTGCTCATTGTGTATGAAACCGCACGTTATGTTGCTACTCTGGGATATCCCGATAGTGTATTCTACTTTTTTGAGCGCATTGGGAAGTCGGCAAAGCGGGCATTTGCACTTCAAACGTCGGCTATTCTTGCCTTAACGGGTATCGTTTCCTTCGGCATCATTATGCTGGCAAGCTGGTTCCCACATGTGTATTTATCGGAATGGGATATAGGGGATATTGAACAAATAGCACATTTACTACCCTATATGGCAATTGTAGCCCTGTTGGAAATCCCAACCTGGCCGGTTCAAAACATTATGATTGCAGCCGACCGCCAAAAAGACTCTGCCTGGTACCAACTCTTTAACTCTACCATGACTTTCGCTGCGCTGGTTGTACCAATCGCTCTTGGTTTGGGGCTTGAAATGGCGTTACAAGCTCTGGTAGTTTATGCCATCGTAAGACTGGTGATATCCATTTGGTGGGTACTAACCAAACTGCCGGAAGGGCGCTTATTTTTTGATTCGAAATTGGCTCGTAATCAATTTAACTTTTCTCTCCCAATCGGCTTATCTATGTTAGCCAGTCGGTTTAACCGCTATATAGATAAGTTTGTAGTTTCGCTTTTATTACCCGCAACGGCTCTGGCCGAATATACGGTTGGTGCTCAGGAAGTGCCCATAATAAAAGTTATTCCATTTGCTGTTGGTAGTGTGTTAATCAGCCGGTTTGTATCCCTCCAAATTCAGGAAAAGAAAGATGAGTTGCTTGCTCTTTGGCATAAAGGAATTCAAAAAGTAAGTTTGGTTGTGTTGCCTTTAACGGTAATGTTCATACTAATTGCTTACGATTTTATCATTGCCATAGCAGGGGACGAATACCTGGCCTCGGTTCTCATCTTTCAGATCTACACTCTTATTGTTCTTATGCGTGTAACTCATTATGGGAGTATTCTGCAAGCATTTGGCGACTCTAAAGGCATTCTCTATTTGAGTCTGAATTTGCTGGCTGCAAATCTGGTACTTTCCATTCCACTCACATATTACTTTGGAATAACCGGTACGGCTATAGGTACATTTGTAGCCAATATGTATAACTGGCACATTACACTAAGGCGAATTGGTAAGCATATGAACATAAAAGCCCGACATGTATTACCTTTTTCCTATTATTTGAAAGTCCTCGGCACCGCTGCTGCAGTGGCAGTACCCCTGTGGGTGATTCGAAACTACCTTTGGGCATTCGATTATTCCTTATTTAACCTTTTATGGATGATTCCGGTATTCTTACTTTTATTCTTCCTTGCCGGAATACTGACCAATGTAATATCCCAAACCGACAGAAAACAATTCTTCGACTGGCTTAGATTGAAGTTCTTGTAGTTTTATAAGCCTTTAGACTTATTATTGATAATAATAAGCCATACAGATTATAATTTGTATTTATAAGTTAAAAAGCTTATAATAGTTGTGGTATTAATTTGATAATATATGGTACAAGCAGTTCTAACAGGTGATATAGTTTCATCTACAAAGATGAAAGCGCAGGAGCTTGATTTCTTGCAGAATGTACTGAGAGATGAGGCTCATGAACTTGAGAAGCAAGGAGTTCTATCATCAATACAATTTTTTAGGGGTGATAGCTTTCAGGTATTAGTATTAAAGCCAGAGGAAGCACTTCGGGTTGCTTTATTATTAAAATCACTTATTAATTCTAGTTTTATAGGTTTTTTGGAAGCGAAGTCATCAAAAATTCGATATGATATAGCAATTTCTGTGGGTTTAGGAAATGTTTCTGATGACCCCATAGGAGGTGAATTAAATACCCGACCTTATATTTTATCGGGTAGGGGATTAGACTATCTAAAGGAAAACAAATTAACAATTGGAGTGTTTACAGGGCATGAGGAAAATGATTTGACCTATAAAACGATGTTTGAGTTATTCCACTGGATAATGAAACAGTGGTCTATGTTTTCAGCTGAAGTAATTTACCACAAGTTGAACAATCAAACAGAACAGCAAATTGCTCAAAAACTTGGTGTTAGTCAACCTGCGATAAACCAACGTTCTCAGGCAGCCTGCTGGAATGGAATTGTTGAAATGCTAAATCACTTTAAACAAGTTGGGGTAATGAAGTATGATTGAAATATGGCGAATTTTGATTCCATTATTGCTTGCCCATATTATAACTGACTTCTTTGTGCAAAGTAACTCTATGTTAACAAGGAAGAGAGAAAGTGGTGTCTTAAATGCTACAATTATAATTCATGCTTCAATTGCGGGTATTTTAGCTTATGTATTCGTTGCGAAATGGTCACTACATGAAGTATTATGGGTAACTTTCTTAACGCATTGTTTCATTAATATGTGGAATTCAACCAGAAGAAATCCCGAAAACTTACATTTTTTCTGGATTGGACAATCATTACATCTAATGGTTATAGTTGGTCTTACAGTGTGGGTAGTAGGTATCGATCAAGTCTTTATAGTAACGAGCTATTTTCCATTTAGAGAAACAGGAATCATAGTAACAGGTTTGCTATTTGTCTTACATCCTTGCAGCGTTATTATTGGAAAAGTTATGGGTAAATGGAATATAAGTGGCTCGGAAAATTCTGACGAAAAAAGGGATTTAGAAAAGGCAGGTCACGTTATTGGTTTACTCGAAAGAGTGCTAATATTTTTATTTATCGTTATAAACCAGTTTGCTGCAATTGGGCTGTTAATTGCAGCAAAATCAATACTTAGATTCGGGAGCGTTAAAGATAAAGAGAGAAAAGAGTCAGAATATATATTAGTAGGAACACTTCTGAGTTTCACACTTGCCACTTTAACAGGTCTAATTGTGAAAATTCTTATCTGAAGGCTTAAATCAACCAAACCGTTCACTGAACTTAGTCAATAGATTATTCCCGGCTTTTTCTTTTAGTAAGTAATTGATGCCTTTGTACCAGGGATAACCAATTAGTATAAGTTGGTAGACGAAAGCATCGAAGCGTATGTTCATGGTTAGGGTGATGCCGAAGTGCATGGCAATGGTTGCTGTAAAGATGTAGATTCGGGCTTTTTTGAACCACATCGTGAAGCCCAGGATTTCGGTAACCCAGCCAACTAGTAGAATGATGGTTGCAATCCAATAGTATTCAAATGCCAGGTTTTGTAGCCAGTTGAAATCGAATTCGCCTGTGCGCGATAAAATATCCACGCTTTTCTCAGACATCCACATCCACAAGTGTTTACCGTCTGCCCAGTTCCAGCCGGTGCCAATGAGCTTGGAAATACCTGCAGAGGTGTAACCCAGTCCGGTGAAAAAGAAAATAAACCCCATCGAAAATCGGCGGATAATCATACGTTCTTTAAAGCACACATGAGCAACCGCAAATGCGAGAAGCGTCATGCCGATTAAGTTAGCGCTATGCGGTATTTCACCTTGTGAAAACCTCACAACGTGTTGCCAGTGAAAAAGCAACATTGCGATACTGTAAGTGTAAGCAGGTGCTATTCGGAAATAACCCAAAGTAACCAATCCGGTAATGATAGCGGCATTCCAAATGGGTAGGGTTGTGCCAAACATGAAAGAAACGTCAATATAAATTGCAAGACCAAGTGGCAATACCACATCGCTTATTCGCTCTACATACTGGCCCCAGTAAAAAGACAGGTGGATTACATATCCGATAATAAATAGCTCAAAAATCTTATAGAAGATAAGTTCGCCGGGCGTTTCTGTTCTTCCGTATTCAAATAGATTCTTGTCAAAAAATGCTTTAATCTTTTCCATTTTGCTAATCCCTGAAAAATGCTGATTGTGGTAAGTTTGGATTTTTTACCGATTCGTTCTCGGTTAGCAAAATGAATGGAACAGCTTCAATATCAATGCTGCCATCATCATGGATAATGCCATTTACTTTGTAAATCATTAAATCCTTTGATGCAAGTAACTCGGGTCCCATCATGGTTCTTAAACCTTGTACTCGTTGTTCGTCCCAGTGTGTTGTTTTGGATACAAAGTTTGAAAAATCGATTTGATCGATACCGTGGTCTTGCATGGCTACTTGCGTACCCGGAGTATTTCTGAAGTAGCTGACTTGCCAAATGGTCTCATCATCAAGTTGGCGAACATCCTTAACCATAGCTCTGGTCCAGGGATTTGCACCTTGAGAAAACATAGGATAAATACTTAAAGGCCAAAATTCTCCTTCGTGAGCTGCAACCAAACCACCATAAACCAAAAAAGTGATTAAAATAACCTTGACAGACTTGGTATTAATTATATCAAACATTGGATTTTTAAATATAAAATCTTAAAATTATTCAATTGATTAAAAAGGCTCAAAACTATGCCTGAATGAAAGATACGGGATTGTCCACCTTATTTTATTATTATCACATTAAAGTTAAAATATAAAATTACCCGATTACCGGCTCTAAGTGCTTTAAGTATCATCATCTTGTTGGCTTTATTTATACCAACGTTAACGCAGGCACAAATAACCGGAGAATACGAGCTTTTGTTTAGAAGCGGTAGTGCCAACGATTCGTCGCTTCCATTTTTCTCACACGCACACCGACGTGGAATTCATGGGCAATCTAACCCTTATTTTGCTCTGGGAGGAGTAAGAACAACCCACCGAGCTTCATTTGGAGAATTCGATTTAGCAGTTGGCGCTGATTTTTTTGCAAGGGCATCAAATTCGCCCAGCCTTCACTTTCAGCAGTTGTATGGAGAAATACAATGGAGCGATTTTACTCTTTGGGGAGGACTCAGGTATCAGCAAGATGGATATGTTTATAACCCACTAACCAGCGGATCAATTGCGTGGAGTGAGAATAGTACACCATTTCCTAAAATCGGAATTGATATGGCATATCGAAACGTACCTCTTACGGGAGGTTTACTACAAGCTAAAGGCAGACTGGCACATGGTTGGATGGAGTATGACAGATACACGACTGCTCCTATGATGCACGAAAAGAATTTGTATCTGCGCACCGGACTCGATATCCCTTTAAGACTTCACACCGGTCTCATTCACTACGCCATTTATGGTGGAACTACTCCTGGATTTGGACAAAACCCGAGCAGCTTTATGGATTACATAAGAGTTTTTTTCTTCTTGGGTGAAGATGATGAAGCCATAGATGGAGAGGAGTATGCCTTAGGCGATCATATTGGTGCATGGGATTTTGGTTTGGAATATGATTTAGGAGCATATCAGTTTTTTGCTTACAAGCATTTTATAATCGAAACACAAAAGGAACTTTTATTTAACACTCCTCAAGATGGCCTACTTGGATTTGGTATAAGAACGTTTGAATCCGGTAGTTTTATAGATGGGTTTGTTTATGAGTTTCTCTACACAAAATTCCAAAATGGTCCATTTTTCCCGGGTACAGTTCCGGGCCAAAGTGGGCAGAAAAATTATTATAATCATTTCATATACCAAACAGGATGGACAACAAGAGGACGGGTAATTGGGAACCCACTGTTGTTTCCATTTGAAGATGGCGAAATAGTTAGAACAAACCGTATTGAAAGCAATCGGGTAAAAGCACACCATATCGGAATTTATGGGCAGGCAGATGCTAATTCCCGTTACCGTATTTTATTTACGAGTGCTTTACATTATGGTACCTACCGAAACAGGAATATTGCACTGGAGCTTGGTGAGCCTTACGACTTTCTTGAAGGACCACGACAATATCATTTTTATATGGAAGTGGAGCATAAACCAATTGAAGATGGGAATCTGTCAATAATTGGTGCATTGTCTTTAGATTGGGGGGAAGTTTTTCCCGTAAACGCCGGATTAATTCTTGGAATTAATTGGAACTTTAATAACTTAAGACTCAAATAAGATGTCTAAATGAAGACCAATGAGTCGTTATTATATTCGATTGATTTTTATAGGGATATTGATTTTTCTGCCTTTGCAGTATGCCTTAGTGGGTATCATTGGTGCCCATAGATCAGAGCCCTGGCCTGCATTCGTTTTTCCCGGGTTTAAAAATGTTTTCCACGCAGAAGAGTCTGTTACAATTTCATCTGCTACCTTTGTTGCTTTAGATAGTGCTGGAAATCAATTTGAGTTGGAACCCGCAGATATACTGAAAGGAATTCCGGTTTCACATCATGGTGCTATCATGCGGTATCAATTTAAACGCTATACTATAGATAGAGACTCTAATACAAAATTTGTGAGTGATGAAGGCTGGGAGTGGTTTCAGAATCAAATTCACAAAAATAATCCTCAAATCACTCCTTTAAAAGAGCTGTATGTTGAGTGGTACGATAGGGTTTTTATATTTGATGAGATGGAAATCTCTCCGGATGACTCAAGGTTAACCCATCGATTTGAAATAAAGGTGGCGCCATGATATCAGAAAAGTTCAATAAATGGATTTTCGATACCTATCCGTTTCAACCTCGTGACTTAGCAGCATACAGGATATTTTACAGCCTATTTATTCTTTTTGTCTTAATGCCGGGACGCCCCTCGTATTTGTATTACAATTTTATGGCAGACCTGCCTAGCGATCTTTTTTTTCCTCCATACGGCCCCATGTTTTTGCTTTCGGGTTTTCCTCCGGCTTGGTTTTATTTGCTCTTGGAAACCGGTATTGTTGTTACTGCTGTATTACTATTAGTAGGTTATAAAACCAGATGGATATCTTTATTATTGGGGATATTAATTTTGATCGGTAATGGGTTTTCCTACAGTATGGGAAAAATCAACCATGACATTATTGTACCGCTTATTCCGCTTTTTATGGCGTTTTCCGGTTGGGGTGCTTATTTATCAGCAGATAAAAAGTTAAGCGATCCACCTCCTGTAGATTCATCATGGCCGGTGCCTGCAATTGCTATTTTTTTAGGATTTATGATGTTCACTGCCGGGTTTCCAAAAATTTTGGGCGGCTGGCTAAGTCTTGAAAGTTTTGCAACGTATGGGCATCTAATCAACCAACATTTTATTAACGGTAGAACCGATTTTCTATCTGCATTTTTTGTAGGATTGGATTCCCCGGTTTTTTGGGTTTTTCTCGATTATGCAACTATTCTGTTTGAAGTCGGTTTTTTATTTGCTGTCTTTTCATTCAAATGGATGAGAATATTTTGCTGTTTGGCTGTAATCTTTCATTTTTCTGTGATGATGATGCTCAATATATCATTTACGCCAAATTTGATTGTATATGCACTTTTTATTTTTGATTGGCGAAGAGCCGGGGTTAATATTGAGTTATTCATCAGAAAAAATGCTTTCATCAGGGAGCCGCGTTTTGTGTTATCGGCCGGATCGTTATTAATATTAACCGCTCTATTTTTTCCACCTTTATACTGGCTTAATTCTTTAATGACCTTACAGTCGGATATGCTTTTTTACGAAACGGTTGTTTTAAGCATATTTTTGATTCTTGCGCTTCGAATACTATTTAGAACCTTAACCGAGATGGTTTTATCTTCATCTTTAAAACTTAAGGTAAAATCTTATAACCCTCATGTATAATGCAATCAGATTATCAATTAGAACTTAAAACGGCTAAAGAGGCGGCAATAAAAGCGGCAGAAATAATCAGGTATTATGATAGCAACAGAGATAAGTTAAAT
>PXCK01000068.1 GCA_003566635.1 Balneolia bacterium
AGCTCATCTCCCCTACCGAATATGCCGATAAATTCATTAAAAGCACCATTGACGACGTTACAGCTCAGGTTTTCAAAATTTACAATGAGCGGTTACGCCAAAGTAACGCTATGGATTTTGATGATTTGTTGATCTTACCGATTGAGTTATTCGAATCACACCCGGATGTACTCGAAAAGTATCAAGATTATTTTAAATATATTTTAATTGATGAATATCAGGACACCAACCATGCCCAATATAAAGTTGCAAAACTTTTGGCAGCCAAATATCAAAATATTACCGTAGTTGGTGACGATGCTCAGTCGATTTACTCTTTCCGCGGTGCTGATATCAGTAATATTCTAAACTTTAAAACGGACTATGCCGATGCCGTTGAAATTCCTTTAGAGCAGAACTATCGCTCTACAAAAATGATTTTGAAATGTGCTGATTCAATCATCAAAAACAATAAAAATCAGCTGGATAAAACACTATGGACGGACAATAATCAAGGTGACCCGATCATGCTGCTTGAAAACTTCGATCAGTATGACGAAGCGAATGGGGTAGCTGAGAAATTACATCATGCAAAGCTCCAAAAAGGCTACAGCAATAATGACATCGCAATTCTTTACAGGACCAATTACCAGAGCAGGGTTTTCGAGGATATCTTAAGGCGCAAAGGGATTAATTATCAAATTATCGGCTCTATTTCGTTCTATCAGCGAAAAGAGATAAAGGATGTGATATCGTATTTGCGACTTTTGGTAAACCCGAACGACGAAGAAGCATTGTTAAGAATCATCAATGAACCGGCTAGGGGTATTGGTGATAAAACCCTACAGCTTCTTATTCTTGATGCCCGTAATAAAAATATACCGGTATGGGAGATACTCGAAAATGTTGAGGATTTATCGATTTATAAACCGGCTAAACGTAGCATTAAGGAATTCGTCAGGATTATTAATGAGTGCAGAAAAATGCTTCAGGACGGTGAGACAGGAGTGGAAACTACACGTAAACTTCTGGAAAAAACGGGTTATGTGAAGCAGTTTGTTGAGGAAAACTCGCAGGAATCACTCAGTCGTCGGGAAAACGTTCTTGAACTTGTAAATGCCATTGCCCAACATGAAGAGCAAAGAGGCGATACAAGCCTGAGCACTTTCCTTCAGGAAGTGAGTTTATATAGCGATACCGATAGCTTCGACAGTACAAAGCCGGCGGTCACTTTAATGACTGTACACGCTTCCAAAGGTTTGGAATTCCCGGTCGTTTTTGTTGTGGGGCTTGAGGAAGATTTATTCCCAATGGGTGCGCGTAACGGAGAAGAAACAAATGTGGAGGAAGAACGCCGGTTATTTTACGTGGCAATTACCAGAGCACAAAAAGAGCTCTATTTTAGTTATGCTAAAAGTCGTACAAAGTTTGGTGAGGAAACCCGCATGATTCGCTCCCGCTTTTTGGATGAGGTGGATTCATCTGTTGTGCGAACAGAAACCGGTGCAACTATACGCCAAAAAGGTCAATCGCAAAGTACCGCATCGGGACGTTTTAATGTAGAATATGATTGGAGAAAACCCAACCCTACCGGATCAAGAAAAGCATCGGGTAGTTTTAGAGAACAAAGATCTGCTCCCACTTATGATGGAATAACGTACGAGGTAAATAGCCCGGCCGATTTAAAAACGGGGGTTAAAGTATTACATGACAAATTTGGCCAAGGTAAAATTATGGCCACAGAAGGTGCAGGCCAAAACATGAAAGTGGTTGTGTTTTTTAACAGTGCAGGTCAGAAAAAGCTAATGGTGCGAATGGCAAACCTTAAGATTATTCCATAACAAGACTCTATTTCTTTGAAGTTTATTTCACTTGGGGATACAATCTGCGGCCCTCTGCGCAAATCTGAGTAATCAGTGGTTATTTTCAAAAAAGGTGATTGGGTTTAATACTTATTTCATATATCAATCTCTAAACAACTGTTTTACAGAGCCTGTAAAAATGTTCAACAGTCGGCTGCTCCGCAGTACGGCTTAAGAAATAGGTAATGTTTTTAGTGTCTCCTTAATCTACGTACAGCTGTATTTTAAAAGTTTTTCTTTTGACCATGCGGTGATAACAATTCATAAATTTTTTTTGTGAAAGAAAGAAATCATTGCTCAAGAATAAAATAACTCGGCACGGTTATTGACATTAATACGTTAACTTAAACAGTTAACACAAACCAAATAAGTTATTTCAACGTACTTGATTAAAAGAGTAGCAAACCACTACTTCAACAAATTTTTAACTATAAGCTATATAATGTATTTCGTTAACAGTTGGACTGATAGACTTATTGACACGCTGGCAGAGATTATTCGAGAGATTAAGGATAAGTTCAAAAAACCTGAGCTTAAGCCTATTCCGGTTAAAGACAAAGACTGATACGCCCTAATGTAATATTGGCACGATAAAGCATAATAGCGTGCTAATATGCCATAGAAACAAATTTTCGGCTGACAATTTAAACAGAAAGAACATCGATCACTTTTTTGGCTTCTTTCTTGAACTTATATCAACAGACTTGATAAACAAATGAACATTTAACTCATTTTGTATGAAAAAAAATATTTTTGATCCTCTTTTTGGACCATCTGACAAAGGCTTTGATGATTTCGAACAGGCTATACCTCTTATGTCGGATGAAGAAGAAAAGAAACTTACCGAATCCGGTATTCCGGAAAACCTTCCCATTTTACCCTTAAAAAACACCGTTCTTTTTCCGGGTGTAGTAATTCCAATCACTGTTGGAAGAGATAAATCACTCCAATTGGTAAAAGAAGCCTACGAAAGTGACAAAATCATTGGGATTGTTACACAGAAAAAAGCTGACCAGGAAGACCCTCTACCCGATGACTTATTTGAAGTTGGTACGGTTGCTCAAATTTTGAAACTCATAAAAATGCCTGATGGCAGCAAGAGTATCGTAATACAGGGGAAAAGTGTATTTAAAGTTGAAGAATACACACAAACCGATCCTTTTTTGAGAGCAAAAATAGCGGGTTTCAAAAACATACAGGATATGGAAGGCTTGGAACTGGATGCTGCTATTCGCTCTGTTAAAGAAACCTCTTCTCAGATTGTGAGTAAGTCTCCTAATATCCCATCTGAGGCTGAAGTAGCGATAAAAAATATCAACAGCCCAACATTCCTTCTCAATTTTATATCAAGCAATCTGAATATTAGCAATGCCGATAAACAAGAGATTTTGGGCTTACAGAAGTTTTCCGATCGTTTAAAGAAGGTTATCGACTATTTAAATAACGAGCTTCAAATGTTAAGCCTGAGTGAAGAAATTCGTACTAAAGTAAAGTCCGATATAGACGACCAACAACGTGATTTCTACCTAAGGCAACAGCTTAAAGCCATTCAGGAAGCATTAGGCGAAGACACGGAGCAACAAGAAGTTGGTAAACTGAGAGGTAAAGCCAACAAGAAAAAAGATGCTTTTCCAAAAAATGTTTGGAAGGCCATCAATAAGGAATTGGACAGACTTCAGCGTACGCCGCCTCAGGCTCCAAATCATGGCGTGATTTTAAATTATGTGGAAACACTTATCGACTTACCGTGGAATACGTTTACCGAAGATAAACTCGATCTTAAACATGCCCGCGAAATTTTGGATGAAGACCATTACGGTCTTGAAAAGGTAAAAAAGAGAATTATTGAATACCTCGCCGTATTGAAACTCAAAAAAGATATGAAGGCACCTATCCTTTGTTTTTACGGACCTCCGGGTGTGGGTAAAACATCGTTAGGTAAGTCCATTGCACGTGCAATAAATCGGGAATTTTCTCGATTTAGTTTGGGTGGGTTAAGAGATGAAGCCGAAATTAGAGGGCATCGCCGTACCTACATAGGTGCGTTACCGGGACGCATCATTCAGAATATTCGCAAAACAGGAAGCGGCAACCCGGTTATGATGCTCGATGAAATCGATAAAGTTGGTGCGGATTTCAGGGGTGACCCAACTTCTGCCTTGTTAGAAGTTCTCGATCCGGAACAGAACGATTCATTCCAAGATAATTATCTTGAGCTTGAATACGATTTGAGTAAGGTACTGTTTATTGCAACGGCAAATTCACTGGAGACCATCCCTCCTGCACTTCGTGACAGAATGGAGATAATCCGGATAAGTGGTTATACTTTGGAAGAGAAAACTGAAATTGCTAAAAAATATTTGGTTCCTCGTCAGATTGAAGAAAATGGATTGAACGAAGAACAAATCACTTTCGCTGAGGAAGCCATCCATTCAATTATAGACGGGTACACTCGTGAATCCGGTGTTAGAAACTTGAACAGGGAAATCGGCTCGGTTTGTCGTAATGTTGCCAGTGAAATTGCATCGGAAGAAATCGAAAACAGAACAATTGATTCTGATGCCGTCATTGAAATATTAGGTAAGCGCAAATTCTTTAGTGATGTGGTAGAGAGAACTACTGTCCCTGGTGTGTCAACCGGACTTGCATGGACACCTTATGGCGGCGACATTCTGTTTATTGAAGCAAGTGTTGCTAAGGGATCGGGTAAAATTAATATTACCGGTCAGCTTGGTGATGTAATGAAAGAGTCGGCATCTTTGGCAGTTTCTTATTTAAAAACTATGGCCGATGATCTAAAAATTCCACAAGAAGCTTTTAAAAGTTGGGATTTACACATCCATGTTCCCGCAGGATCCGTACCTAAAGATGGACCAAGCGCTGGTGTTGCATTACTTTCAGCTTTGGCGTCTATATTCACCCAAAGAAAAGTGAAGAGCACAGTTGCCATGACGGGTGAAATAACCCTTAGGGGTGCCGTTCTCCCGGTCGGTGGAATTAAAGAGAAAGTTTTAGCAGCAAAACGTGCCGGAATTAAGCAAGTTCTCTTGCCTAAGAAAAACGAAAAAGACGTTGATGAAATCGAACAGGATATCATCAAAGGACTCGATTTCGTATATATCGATAGAATGGAAGATATTTTGGGTTTGGTTCTTGAAGACAAAGTAATTGTTGAACCAAATAAAAAATTTATTTCAGAAAAGAATGGAACGAAAGATAATTAGCAAAACGTTATCTAGTCGTTATCAAAAAAGTGATTTTGGTACATTGAAGGATACATAAGCACATACAAAAGCCTTGGACTGATCTCCAAGGCTTTTTTTATTTTTTAGAATTTCTTAGAGTTATAAATTGAAATATATCCTCTGCAGAAAAATGCTTTACATGTAGAAATAATTACAACTAGCAAGCCGTAGATTAGTATAGATATAGCCCGAATTATTAACGAAAGCATGAAATTTTATAATTTAGGCAAATGCCACACTCGCTCAAATTTGGGTGAAAAATCCGGCTTAAGAGCAATTCATGAGTTGTCACTACGCATAAACAACAAGGTTATCGTTGTAATCGACTATAAAACCATGAGAACCCATACTAAGATTCAGGTAATTGCATCCTATTTACTCAAATACAAGTTCTTAAACTCATAGGGTCGACGGAAATGTTCATCGTTGAAATCTTCAAGGAAGTAAATACTCTCCCCTGTTGACTTCATTTCCGGACCAAGTTCTTTCTTGACTTCAGGAAACTTATCGAATGGGAATACAGGCTCTTTAATTGCATAATGCTTTAAGTTACTGGTCAAGTCAAACTCCGTTAGCTTGGCTCCCATCATGACTTTCACTCCTATTTGTGCTTCAGGTCGTCCTGTTGCCTTAGCAATAAAAGGAATTGTTCTGGTAGCTCTTGGGTTCGCTTCTAATACATAAACTATATTGTCTTTTACGGCATACTGAACATTTATAAACCCTTTTACTTTCAGCGCTTTAGCAATCTTAAGCTGATACTCTCTTAGTTTTTCTAGAATTTCTTCATTCAACGAATACGGAGGCAGCACAGCAGTTGAATCACCCGAATGAACTCCGGCCGGTTCGATATGCTGCATGATACCTGATTCATGAAGCTGCTCACCATCAAAAACAGAGTCAAAATCAATTTCTATCGATTTTTCCAGATAGTGATCAATCAAAAATGCATTTTCGGGATGGGTTTTTAGAATAGCATCTACATATTCTTCCAGTTCTTCTTCTTTTATGGCAATACGCATTCCTTGCCCGCCTAAAACATAACTTGGACGAATCAAAACAGGATAACCTACATCTTTTGCAACTTCTTTTGCTTCTTCAAAGGTTCTGGCTGTACCATATTTAGGGAATGGAATTTCTTCATCAATTAATAATTGAGAAAACTTTCCACGATCTTCGGCAAAGTCCATCATCTCGAAAGACGTACCAAAGATTTTAATACCCTCTTTATGGAATCTCTTTGCCAATTTCAGTGCAGTTTGACCACCTACTTGAAGTATTACCCCCTCAGGTTTTTCATGTTCCCAAATATCAAGTACACGCTCCCAGAATACGGGCTCAAAATAGAGTTTATCGGCAATATCGAAATCGGTAGATACGGTTTCCGGGTTACAATTAACCATAATGGTTTCATACCCCATGTCTTTTGCAGCCAATACGGCATGTACACAAGAGTAGTCGAACTCAATAGCCTGACCAATTCGATTTGGTCCGCTTCCCAAAATCATAACTTTCGGACGATCGGTTCTTATGCTTTCATTTTCTAACTCATAAGTTGAATAGTAATAAGGTGTTTCTGCCGGGAATTCACCACCACATGTATCAACAACCCGGAACACAGGTTTTAACCCTAAGTCAATTCTTTTTGCTCTTATATCATCTTCGGTTACCTTTGCGCCACTCTTGCTTAACAACCAGGCAATTTGCACATCGGAATAACCTGCCTGTTTCAATTCTTTAAAATCGATAAAAGGAATTGTATCCAAAGATTGACCTTCTGTGCGGTTTTCTAAACTTACCATGTATTGAATCTGCTGTAAAAACCAGGGATCAACTTTAGTGATATCGTGGATTTCATCAACAGACGCTCCAAGCTTAAATGCATGACGAATTTGTAGCGATCTGTCCCAATACGGTTTTAAAAGTCTTTCCCTAACAGACTTCCTGTCAAACTCATCAAACCCATCGGCACCAAGACCTGAGTGCCCGGTTTCCATGCTTTGCCATGCTTTATTCATAGCTTCAGGAAAGGTTCGTCCAATGGACATAACCTCACCAACTGCTTTCATTTGGGTACTCAATTCTTCATTTGCGCCCGGGAACTTTTCAAAATTGAAACGAGGAATTTTCACTACTACATAATCGAGTGTTGGCTCGAAGCAAGCTGAGGTCGTACCTGTAATTTGGTTTTTAAGTTCGTCCAAATGATAGCCAACCGCCAATTTCGTTGCAATTTTGGCGATAGGATAACCTGTTGCCTTAGATGCCAAAGCCGAAGAACGGCTCACCCTTGGATTGATTTCGATTGCAACAATTCGATTTGTACCGGGCTCCACAGCAAATTGCACGTTACACCCACCCGCAAAATTTCCGATAGAGCGCATCATACGAATTGCCTGATCTCGCAATTCCTGAAATACTTTATCGGGTAGGGTTTGGGATGGTGCAACGGTTACAGAATCACCCGTGTGAACACCCATTGGATCCATATTTTCAATCGAACAAATAATTACTACGTTATCATTGGCATCTCGCAATAACTCAAGCTCAAATTCTTTCCAACCAAAAATAGATTCTTCAATCAACACTTCATGTACCGGACTCAACTCAAGCCCTCTCAATACTTTTCGCTCAAATTCTTCTTCATTCCATATAATTCCACCACCCATACCCCCAAGTGTAAAAGATGGACGAATTACTACAGGCAAACCTCCCAGTTCAAGTGTAATTTCTTTGGCATCAAGCATAGATTTTGCAACCTTACTACGACACTGATCAACATTAATATTCTCCATTAAATCGCGAAACTGTTGACGATCTTCTGTAATATCTATAGCATCGATATCAACCCCTATGATATCAATCCCATTTTTCTCCCAGAAACCGAGGTGGTGTAAATCACGTGCAAGGTTAAGAGCCGTTTGTCCTCCCATTGTTGGTAAAACTGCATCCGGCTTTTCAATTTCTACAATTTCTTTGATCGATTCTACAGTAAGTGGCTTAAGGTAAATGGAGTCAGCCATTATTGGATCAGTCATAATCGTGGCAGGATTCGAGTTAATCAGTACCACTTTATACCCTTCTTCCTTTAATGAACGACAAGCCTGCGTGCCTGAATAATCGAACTCACAAGCCTGACCAATGATGATAGGACCTGAGCCTATGATTAAAATAGTTTGTATATCTGTTCTTTTTGGCATTTTCTGAGGATTATTTCAATTAAGAGGTGTACTTGTTGATACGTTCGATAAACTGATCGAATAAGTAGGCAGAATCGTGAGGTCCCGGTGATGCCTCCGGGTGATACTGAACGCTAAATCCGTTTGCTTTGGTAAATTCCAGACCTTCA
>PXCK01000048.1 GCA_003566635.1 Balneolia bacterium
CTAACCGACCATAACCCGTCTTCTCCTTGTTCCAAATCCATAACAAAGGAACCTGATGCTACTGTTGGAATGCCAGCTCCTGTACGGTTATGATTTACGGTAAGGGTGTAATTTGCAGAGATACGTTCGTCCCCGTTTGGTAATGAAGTTCGATTCTCATTTTCAATCTGCAGCTGATGCCCCGACAAGTTTTGTGTAGCCGCTCGCATATTATTGAAATAAGTTTCTTCTTCTTCCCTGCTCCAACTTGCCCAAATTTCCGGGTTATTATCCGTTGCCAGCCCGGACGGAATAAATGAAAAGTCTTCTACAGAAAGCGAACGAATGTAGTTAAGCGTAGTCATTGATTCGATTGAATTCCTGATATTCAGGATAACAACCTCCGGTCGGTCGGGTTGAATGAAGGGAATACCCGAACCATCGCCCGGGTCTTCGGCATCGCGGGTTTCAAAAATGCCACACCCGCTTATCATCCATAAAATCAGAAAAAAACTAATCCGCTTCATCTTCTAATATACGAAACCAGTCGTCGGGTATGGGAATTTCAAAATTGTTGTGTTCGGTTGGTAGTCCTAAAACAGATTGCTGCAAAAAAATCGGTCTGTTTTGCAAAGTCGTTACTTTACTATCATTCAAATAAACGAAATCATTAGCTATAGGGTATCCCAATGCTTTAAGGTGAACCCGAATTTGATGAGTTCGCCCGGTAACGGGTTTACACTCAATAATGGAACCGGTTTTCCCTCTGTGCAAACAGCGAAATTCTGTTAAGGCCGGTTTTGCTCCCGATCCATCACTGGTAGTAAACCGAAATCCTTTATCTCGTCGCACCGGCAAATCACACTTAATTTCTTCCCAATCCGGTAGCCCCTTTACCAAGGCATGATAAACTTTGGTTATGCCACTAGTTTGAAAGTTTTGGGTTAATTCTCCGGCTTTTTCTTTTGTGGTTGCAAGAATCATCAGCCCGGATGTAACAGCATCTAACCTGTGCACGACGTGTAAAGGTGCGTACCCCTGCTCCGATAGGATTGCGATGAGCGTATTTTTATGATAGCGACCACCCGCATGAACAGGCATGGGAGCCGGTTTATCCACTACTATAAAACCGTTGCCTTCAAAAAGAACCTTTACGTTATCCGGAACCGAGGGCTCCCTGACTGATGGGCTATAGTGACTGATTTGATCTTGAACCTTTACCACAAAATCAGGAGAAACAGTTTCACCGTTAACCTTTATATACCCTAATTCTACACGTTTCGCCCAGTCTTCTTCAGTTCTAAATGGAAACCGAATATAGAATAATCGGCTAATTGAAATAGAAATATTCGATTCTTTAACTTTAAATGAATAAGTAAACGGATAAGGCTCAACAATCCTTACAAGTGAAAACGGACCGGACGGCTCAGGCTTTTTCTTTAAATTCTTTGCCAAAATACTCGTACCAGCGTCTGAAAGGAGCAAAGCTGTTTTCCAGGTCAAAAGGTCTCTTAAAAGGATGCGCTTTGCACTCTTCGGAACAACATCCTTCCATTTGTATGGCACCTTCTTCGCTGCATACAAATAGTTTGTTGCACTCCATATTCGCACAGTTGATGTAGGTATCCGCCGGTTTGCCGGTTATCTCACAAGTTGAAATAGGTTCTTCATCGTTGGGGTTAACAGGAACCACAAGGCGGTCATCAAATACAAAGCATTTTCCGCGAAAATACTTACCGCCTTCTTGCTTACCGTAATTAAGAATTCCTCCGTGAAGCTGGTTTACATCATTCCAGCCCTTCTTTTTCATCAATACGGAAAATTTCTCACAGCGAATTCCACCTGTACAATACATGAGTACTTTCTTCTCTTTGGGGATATCAACATCATCTAACCATTGCGGGAAATCGTAGAAATTCTCTACATCGGGTAGGATGGCGCCTTCAAAATGACCTACTTTAGATTCATAATTGTTTCGCAAATCAATAATTACAAAATCATCGTCTGATTCGAGTACTTGTCGCCACTTGGCCGGGCTTAGATGGCGCCCACCTTCTTTAGGATCAAGCGGGAATGGACTGCGAATAGACACGATTTCCGGCCTGATTTTAACAATCAACCTTGCAAATGGTACCGTATCACATTCATCTTCTTTAAACTCGGTGTCTTCGAACCCTTTCAAGCCTCTTACAAGTTCTTTGTATGCTTCGGTAGCTTCGAATGTGCCCGCAACGGTACCGTTCAGGCCTTCTTCGCTCACATAAATGCGCCCTTTTAAACCCAAATCCCGACATTGAGCTTTATGTCGAATAATAAAATGTTCCGGATCTTCTACCGGCGAAAAATTGTAATACAATAATACGTTATACATGGATCGATCTTTTTGAAACAGGAGAAAGTTTTGCAGTTTGGTTTTCTTATATCTAACTTCTAAAAATACGAAAAAACAAGCATTTTTGAGACGTTTGAATACACCCATGCCCTAAACTTTAATTTGTGAAGGTATTTTTTATTACAATAGTAATCATTTTAACGGCTGCTACCTTTGGTCAGCTCCCGGCTTTTGGTCAGTCAATTGAAAGATGTGGTACTATTCATATAATTGAAAGTGTGAGAAGTGGAAATTTGACAGACTTACAATTTGTTTTGCCTGATGATGGAGAGCTTAATTCGTTTCAGTCTGATTCCGGACGTTTCATTTTTTGGTACACTTTGGAGGGCGCAAACGCCATACCGGCCGTCGACACCAACAGCAGTGGTATCCCTGATTGGGTAGAAACAGCGGCAGCGGCAGCGGATTCGGCATGGACATATTTCATTGATTTTCTTGAATACAATCCACCACTCGAAAGTAATGAGACGTACTCGTTTTACTTTCAAAACCTGGGTTTTTACGGTTTTACTGGCTTTATTGATGGAGAGTTGGTAAGCACCATCGATTCTACCTTTGAATGGATTGAGCCAAACGATGCATCAGACCCGCAAATAGGGGCTTTGGAAATTACCATTGCACATGAACTGTATCATGTAATTCAATATGGCTATAATGAATGGCAGGGACCCAGCGGACAAACAGATTGGCTGGAGATGGATGCCGTAAATGCCGAAAATCTTGTTTTTCCTCACGTTGGTGAATATAAAAACTTGCTAAATGAGCAATCCATTTTCAGGAATCCGTCAAGAAGCACGCCGGTTGCTTACAACCATGTTACATGGATGATCTATTTTACGGAGCGATTTGGAGATGATTTTTTCAAGCGAATGTGGGATAAAATTGACGAAAATACCGAACTATCCATGCCCGAAGCCATTCAAATTCTTTTAGGTGATGAAGTCTCTTTTAAAGAAGAGCTAATTCGACTCCACGCATGGCATTTGGCTTCCGGTTCGTGGAGTCGTGAAGGATATGGTTTCGAATCAGCAGAAGCGTATCCTACTTCTTTTAAACGTTCGCAGCGGTCAACTGTGCCCACTTCTCCCTACCCTGTTTGGTTTATAGATAGATTTGCTGCCAACTATCACGCTATCATCCCTTCAGAAAATGATACAGGTGAAGCATTAATCACCTTTTATACCGAAGATGAAAAAACCGGACTTGCCGTATTAATCTATCTGCAGGATGGTGAAATTATCGAGCAGATTTACTTGCCTGATGATGAAAAAATCACAAAAATTAACACCGGATTTTTGTGGGAAAATGTTCAACAATTTGGATTAGCGGTAGCAAACCTTGATGTGACGTCCACGCATATCCATCAGCTTTTGGTGGGTGCAGGTGTCGGAATTGAGCAAATACAATATGGTGATGCCAACCGAAGTGGACAGCTCAACACCGAAGATGTACAGTTCATTTTGGATGATTACGTGAACCCTAATCTAAATCAGGTTATATTGGCGAATCGTACTGCCGCAACCGTTACGGGAGATCCAAATTTTAGCGCATTAGATGCCGCCCTGATTTACAGACGAATATCAGGTTTTGAGCAGGGTTTTCCTGTAGACAAAAATGGCAGTGGCTTTGGTCCGGAGTTTGAATCTTATTTCGACAATGATACATTTAAGAATCAGCACGTAAGCCTGTTACAAAATCAACCCGTTTTAAGATTTGAAAAAATAGAAACCGATGATGACGATGACATCCGTGTTCGTGTTTTTTTGGACGGGTTTGAGGAATCGATAAGTAGCGTTTCGTTAACCTTTGATTGGAACGCGCCTATATTAAATGCAGAAAGTATTTCGGCAACGGGGAGTATTTTTGATGATATCAAACAAGCTGTACATGTGAATGAGCTCAATTCAAAAGCAGCATGGGTATCAAATCAACCAAGAACGGGTCAGGCACTGGGAACCATAATTTTTTCTGCCGAAGATGAAGGCGTTGTAACTGTTATGCCATCATCCATAAAAATAGATAATCAATTGGTTGATGTAATAGTAGAAGGAACCACCTTTACGGTTGAAAACAATCCGGCGGTTAGCGTAAGAAATCCTGAAGTACCAAATGATTTTTCGCTTTTTCAAAATTATCCAAACCCGTTTAACCCTTCAACAACTATTTCTTTCAGATTGGATGAAACTGCGACCGTTCGTCTGGAAGTTTATTCTGTAAGCGGCCAATTGATCCAGGTTATTGCAGATGGCATCTTTTCTAAAGGTACACATTCAGACATTTTTAAAGCCGGAGATTTATCAAGTGGTGTTTATTTGTACAGAATAACCGTAAATGGTGATACAAGTTCTTTTTCCCAAACAAAAAAGATGCTACTGGTTAAGTAGGTTCACAGTCAGTCACGGTTGTTTTTTCATTTCTCGCAAACATGCAAGCATGCCCCGACTTGCCGGTAGTACGCAAAGGCGCAAATGTGTACAATATAAAAAACACTCGCTCAATGTATTCATTAATTTTGGCAACATAAAACTCAAAACTGAATAACTCAACACTCATAACTTTAATGTCTCTAAAGCAAAAAATCTTCCATACAAAGATCTATGGTATTGATTATTAAAAATCAGAACGATTCTAAAACTCCTGCGTCTAAACCATTGCAATCACAAAATAACTTTATAAATAAGGGAAGAGATCATGAAAACTTTAAAAATACTTGCACTTACTGTACTTTTCACAATAGGTGCTGTAAGTAACGTATACGCCCAAAGAGGCGGCGGGCAAGCGCAACAGTCATCTGTACAGGGTCACCAGATGGCATTACTATACTCCGATGAATTGGGTCTTTCAGATGAGCAAAAACAAGAAATAGCGTCTATTTTTGCGGATTTTCGGTTTGAACAACGGGCTGTTCGCTCAGAAACACGACGCAGAGGTGAGCGCGGTGCTGCTCGTCAAAGACAACAAGAAAGACAAAAATCTGTTATGGCAGATGCTCGTGCTGTATTAACACCTGAACAACAAACTAAACTCGATGAGATGTCAACGAGGTTGTCAGAACAGCGTATGGAATGGAGAGGAAATCTTCTTGATGCACACGTAAGAAGTGTAGCTGACCAAATTGGTCTTGATGATTCCAAAACCGAGCAGGTTCGCACAATAATGGCTAATCACAGAGAGTCTGCCACACCAATGCAGGGTCGTGCCAACATTAGAGAAATGAGCATGGAGGAGCGTCGTGATAGACTTGACAGACGAATTGAGCTTCAACAAAATCTTCGTTCTGTAATGACCGAAGAAGAATTTGAAGACTGGCAAGAAACATGGAGCGAATTGATGCCGGGATGGAACATGCAAAGAGGACAGGGCAGAATGGACATGCAACGTCGTCAGCAAGATAGACCGGGAAGACAGAATAGAAACAACCGATAACAAGTTAGAATGGTAATAGACAAACCGACTCGTTTGAAACCGGGTCGGTTCTGTTTAAAAACTGAAAAAATCCATAACATGACTGCTGTACTACAATTACAACCGGAACCTGTTTCAACTAAACTGCTTTCTTTAATGTCTGCTGTTACAGAATCTAACTTAAAGCCTATAACTTCGGCTCGTGTAAAAAGCCCTGGTGAGGAACTGGAAAGCAGATTACAAGAGTTGTATCCCAAAATTAAGCGGTCAATCAGCGCCTATGTAGTTGGAACCGGATTAAACGCCGAAGATCTTACCCAGGAAACATTTCTGAAAGCTTTTCGAAGCATTGATTCTTTCAACCGGTCGTCGAATTTATTCACCTGGCTATTTCGTATTGCAAGAAACACGTGTATAGATGCCATGCGCAAAATTAAAGCAAACCCAACGAGTAGGTTTGTGATGGAATACGAAGAGTATCGCGATTCGCCTGTTGACCAATCGGATGCAATTGATAAAAAAGAAGAAATTAGCTTAATTCACCGAGGACTTGCAAAGATGTCGGAGGACTACAGAATGTTAATTATTCTGAAAGACCTTCAGGATATGAAATATCAGGAAATTGCAGAAATTATGGATTTGAACGAGGGTACAGTCAAAAGCCGTTTGTTCAGAGCCCGCATCATGCTAAAAAATGAAATAATAAAAATGGGTTACACACCATGAAAAGAATCGAGTTAGAAATAAAAATTACCGAAGCTTTAGACGGACAATTGTCTCCGCAGGAGGTACGAGAACTTGAAGCTGCTCTTGAAGATTATCCGGATTTAAAAGCCGACTGGTTGTTATTGCAAACACCCATAGATTTAAAGGTAGCTTTCCCGGAAGAGCCCGTTGATGCAACAATGGTTGAAAATCTTCGCCAACAGGTTCATTATCCACTTTTAGCAAATGCACATAGATGGGTGATTCCTTATCTAATGGCTGCCGGAATAGCTACAATTGCATTTATCGGTTTGTCCGGTACTTTCAAAACAGATGATATTCCGGATAACGATTACCTTTTTGAGTGGATTTATGCCACCGATACTGAACAGATTTTCGAAGAGTTCGACGAAATGGTGTTTCAGGATTTTAGATTAAACGGAGAATGATGAAAATGACAAAAAATGTACTTTTAATCGGGTTAGCTTTTGCTGCAACTTTTGGTCTTGGCCTTTGGATTGGTATTTCATGGGCAGGGAGTGAATCGCAACCACAGGAAGTATCGACAGAAGAAAGACGTGGAGATAGAGAGCGTGGAGATCGTGAACGTCGTTCTCCCGAAGCCATGCGAAATTACATGATTAATTCCCTTGAATTAACCGATGAACAGCAAGAACCGTTTTTTGAATTGATTGTTGATAACAGACAAAACATGAACCGTGTGATGCAGGAATATCGCAGAAAAATGTATGCAGAAACTGATTCCATTACAACGCATTTTGAAGCAGAATTAAGAACTATACTTTCTGAAGATCAGTTTGAGAGGTTCTCGGATCGTTATAGTGTCCGTGCATTTCGTGAAGTGCGTCGCCAGCAACAACAAAGAGGCAGCGGTCAGGGTAGGAATTGAGACATTGTTGGAATATCATCATCCAGCAAGATTGCTAATAGAAGCAAGTATTTTATGCACACACGTCCCGGTTTTCCGGAGAAGGTACTGATGGGGAGATGATATAGGAGGTTTGAGATTTAGGAGTTGTGGTATTGGTATGAGTTTATTTCAAAAAATATCTTTTCTGAATTACGGTTCAGTTAGTTTTTGATGCAGAGCATCAATTCTTTTGTTCGCCTCGATGATACGCTTTTCATCAATGCGGTCTACCCGAACTCCTTCCACAACCGATTGAATAATTTTTGAAGCAATTTCCGGATCATAAACCGAATTATTAGCAAAAATCAGTAAATCAATACCGGCATTGATGGCAAGCTCCACCGCTATTTCGGTGCCGTAAAACTCGGTAATAGCTCCCATTTGCATGTCATCGGAGACAACCAAACCGGTAAACCCAAGCTCGTCTCTCAATAAGTTCGTCATGATTTCCGGCACAAGTGTTGCCGGGTGATCTTCATTCCAATTTTCATTAAAAATATGAGCTGACATCACAACATCAAGTATGTTATCCTCAATTAATTTTCGGTAAGGAATTAGCTCGAGGTCATCCCAGGTATCGGTTACATCAGCCAAACCAAAGTGGGAATCATTCCATGCGCTCCCGTGACCCGGAAAGTGTTTAGCTGCTCCAATAACACCGTTATTTCGGTGTTCATCTAAAAATATAGATGCGTGCTTTGTTACATCATCAGGGTTTGCAGAAAAGCTACGTTCGAGTCGACCAATAACTGGGTTATCCGGGTTGGTATTTACATCTACAACCGGGGCAAAATTCAAATGGATACCTAAATCGCTTAGTAGTACGGCAGTTTTATTTGCATAGTAGCGAGTTGAGTCAGCATTGTTCAAATCCCCAAGATATTGATGGCTAACAGTTGGAGGAAACCCGAATCGCTCTTTCAAACGATTTACACGCCCACCCTCCTGATCAATTGCTATAAGCAGACGATTTGATGACAAAGCCTGCAAATCTTTAATCAGTTTTTTAAGCTGTTCCGGTGATTCAACATTCCGAACCGGAGTAGAA
>PXCK01000232.1 GCA_003566635.1 Balneolia bacterium
GGGGACGCACCCATATTTCATTTTCGCCGGTTTTATCGGATATGTACGCGATGTAGTTTCCGTTTGGTGACCACGCAGGATTACGCTCATGTACGCCGGTAGATTGGGTGATATTTCTGGTGATGCCGCTCGATGCCGGAACGGTAAAAATATCGCCACGAGCACTGAAGAGGGCGCGGTTTCCATCAGAAGAAATACCCCAATTTTGAACCATTTCGTGTACTTGTGTCAGGCCACCACGACTAAAAATATTGTCGGATACGATTCGAATTGGAACCCTGTTTACTTCTTCGGTGGTAATATCAAACCGGTAGATAAATCCGCCGTTTTCAAATACGATGTGGTCGCCGCCAAGCGAAGGAAATTTGATATCAAAATCCTCAAAAAACGTAAGCTGACGCGCTTCACCTCCGTTCACATCTTGAACCCAAAGGTTCATCCGCTTATTTTCGTCACGGTCGGATGCGAAAAAGATGTTATCCCCATGCCACATCGGGATGATATCCTGAGAGTCGCTGTTGGTCAGGTTGATGGTCTCTCTGGTTTCGAAATCGTGAATCCAGACATCATCTGCCATTCCGCCCCGATACTTTTTCCATGTTCGGAACTCACGGAAAATACGATTGTAAGCCAATTTTGAGCCATCAGCAGAGTAGGAAGCAAAGCCGCCACGAGGCAGTGGAACTTGCTCTGAGATATCACCATCGCGATTAGCAAGGAAGAGCTGCCCCTGAAATGAATTAAAAGAGCGTTTCCGGGAGCGGTAGAGAACTTTGTCTTTTGTGGGATGCCAGCCAATTACAATATTATTTGGGCCCATACGGTCACCCACGTCGTCACGGCCCAGTGTCGCAGTGATGGTCAATCGCTGTGGTTCGCCACCTTCGGCGGGTATCAGATACACTTCTGTATTACCGTCATATTGTCCGGTAAAGGCAATTTCTGTTCCGTCCGGAGAAAAACGGGGGAACATTTCGAAGCCGACGTGATTGGTAAGTTGACGCGCAACGCCACCCTCAACATCAACAGTGAAAAGATTGCCGGCAAATGTAAAGACGATTTGCTCCCCATTGGTAGCCGGAAACCGGAGCAGGCGGGTTTCTTCATCCTGTGCAAAAGCATCTGCAAAGGGCAACAGAAAAAACAACGCCGTAATACAAACAAATAGCAGCTTATGGATATGTTTTGTCATTGTATTTAATTGTTTATTGGGATTTAAATTGATAATGTTTTGATTGCAGACCTGTCAGGTTTTGAGAATATTTGCCTCTGATATTTCAGTCGGACCTTAAAAACTGATAGGTATTTTCGATTCGTAAGTGAAATAACTTTTGAAAGATATAAAAATGAAAAAAAACTGTTAGTTTTATATAATAATGTATTTTGTAATATGAGTTAAAAAGTCATTGTGTTTTGGATGATATGATTCAGCGGGTCAAAACATTTTCCAAGTAGAACTCCCTTAGAAAACCAAAGGAGTCAAAGCTACCATCTTCTCTATAGAAATTTGAGGAAATACTGTTAAACGTTGCTACGTTTTCGCTTGCTCGACGTTCAATTTCTTTGTCAATCTCGTTTTTCTCATGGCCTTTGGGTACGGCATAAACGAATTGTCCGGTTCTGCCGCTAACCACGGGCATTTGCATAAAATCGCGCTCGACAAACTCACCGGTATCTGACTGGCTTTTGGCTGCCTCCACAAAAAAGTCAACCGCATAAGCAGGATAGCCGTATAGATACCCGTATCCCCTGAATCTATCATAACGGTCTTCGTATTCCATCACCTGAATTATAACAGCAGGGTCACTGCCGGATGCAAATGCCCATCTCGACCAGAATTCCGGATATTCGGCTAAAATACGTTCAATGGCATCGGTACGAACAATACGAAGTTGCACATAACGCTCGCCATCGAAGATGACCCTGAAAGGCGTGATGACAGCACGAAGCGGTCCGCATGATAAGGCAGCTGCAATACGGTTGAACTGTTCATACTCTACAATATAATTTAGAGCCGGGTTTTCATCTTCTTCAGTTGGTTCAATCGCCCATCTGAAAGAAATAACATCGCTCATGGGTTTTAAATCAGAGATGAAGGTGTGCAAGCCGGTATTATTCAGACTGTTGTAAAGAAGCGAATCTGCTAATGCCAAATCATCGTGTGTAAGTGTCTCTGTATTAAAGCAGTTATGTTCAAACGCCACAACATTAGAAGGCTCGGCTACTTGCCGGATTGAAGAACATGCATTAATGAAAAGTAGTATGGCAAAAAGGAAAAGAGTGGATAAGCGCATCTTTAATCACTTTTAGTTTTAAAGGGGATAAATAATAAGATTTACAGGTAATGCGAATGATTCAATACTTGTTCAAAAAACTAGTACAAATATTTAATGCAATAAAGTTGCATTATAGCGAGGTATACTTTTAAAGTCAAGCAAAACAAAATCGTATTTGTAAATGGTGGGACAAAGAGAAAATTAACCCAAACTATTCATGAAAGTATAAGATCATGAAGAACAAACCAATGAATACATAGGATATGGTCAAATACTTTACTTGCTCAAACTTGAGTGTGTTTAAAATGCTGCACTCCGAGAAAATCGAATTCCATGTAGTGTTATTTCCTCTTCAAATAGCAAATAAAAAAGGTAAATAATCCGGGTTAAATTATTCTACTGTTCTTCTACACTAAAACTGAACTTGACATTTTCCCACATGAATTCAACCGAACCTGTTTCTAAACCACCATGTACTACAAATGTTAGTTGTTCAGTAAACTCATTTTCTTGGGGAGTTACTTCAAAACGAAGAACATCTAACTCAGGGTCATATTCGTCTGTTAAATGTTGGTTCCAATTTTCGTTAAGGATAACGGTCCATTCTTCTTCACCCGGTATGGTAAAAAGTGCATATTTGCCGGCAGGGATAGGGTTGCCATCAAGTAGCAAGTCGTTCATGAACTGTATAGAAGTTGCCATGTGAGCACCTGTAACCCAAATTCCATCAAACGGTACGAGTTCGCCCCATATTTCTCTTTCTCTCACAGATGGTGCGCTGTATTCTATATGCACATGTGTGTTTCCAACATCCGACATTGCCATACGGTCCGGACTAAGCGGTTGATTTTCTGATTGATTAGAGCTCTCATGCTCGCGGTGATTGTGTTGGTCAACAGATTCGGTTTGCTGGTGGTCATTCATGTGTTCATCAGAATGACTGTTACATGCTGTTGAAATAATAACTGAGACAGATAATAGGAGAATTAGAATGGAATATTTCATTATATAATTAATTTAGGTTTTACTTCTTGTGATTTGTAAAGGGTATTTATTAAAAAAACGGATTACCCACATTTGAGTAATTTTGTTGAAAAATTAATTAGATAGAAAAACTTTCCAATGATTTAACAATCGCGGGTAATCCGAATAAGAGTCTTATTTAGAAACGATAATTCAACTCAATAAAAACTCGTCGTCCCGGTTCAAAGAGTTTTCCCCTATCGGAGTCAAATTCAGGATTAAAGTTCCTGTTTAAATGTTCTTGGTAGTTTTCATTGAATAGATTTCGTACACCTGCTGAAAGATTAAGCCCTGCAAATAGATTAACGCCTGCGTGGAAATCAACCAAAACAAAACTGTCGGTTTTCATTTCTCCAAAGCTTTCATCAATTCTGTCTTGTGTAGCAACATGTCTAATATTTAAAACAGGATTAACTCTATTGAAAAGCACACCTTCGATAGCCAGTGTTTGCTCAAAAGGTGGTATTTCCGCAACCGCGTTACCTGAGTCGGTATATTCTGCAAACGTGTAGGAACCTTGCCAGGATGCTCTAAGTTGTGGAATTATGTCGTAGGCAAAACGAGCCTCAAATCCGGTTTTAATAACATTACCTCTGTTTTGAAACTCCCTCACCCCCGGGACATTCATACCCACCGGATTTAGATCAGGCACTACAACAGCCGAGATATAATCAGAAGTATACCCCACAAAACCGTTAAGAGTAATATGCAGGTCGCTAAATCTTGTGTCAAAAATCAGGTCAGCCTGATTGTTGGCTTCGGGCTTTAGATCCGGATTACCCGCAAACTCAAACGCGTTACGGCCAATGGCAAGAAAATTAATAAAACGTTCTGTAACATCAGGACTTCGAACACCACGACCAAGGTATAAGCTAAGCGTAGAATTTGAGTTCAATATTCTGCTAAAGCCTGCACTTGCGCTTAAGTTCAAATAATCAGATGACAAATCTCTGTTTTGAAATCTTGGGGCAGGGTTTCTTGCGTCAGCAGTATTAAAATCTATTCTTGAACCAAATGTAATGAGCCAGTTTTCTAGGTTGTAGTCTGCACCTGCAAAAAGACCGGCATTGGTAGTGTAGGCATCTTGCCAAAGATTGTACTGCATGCTGTTACCTGCATTCGGACCCATTTTAAAATCTACAAAACGAGTACCATCTATACTTACATTATCCAGACTACCAATAATATTCCAGTTTCCATTGGCAAAATTTCCTGTCATCTTTGTTTGTAAGCCAATTGACTGAGTTTCTGCAAGAGCAACTGCATCACGCATTTCAAATGTTTGGCGATTATGATTATTCATCTCATGATCAACAAATGAGTAGTAAGCATCTATGGAAATTTCACGCAAGCTTCCTAAATTTTGCACGTAACGATACCCGAATGTGGCTTTATAGGTATCATCAACGGCCATATCCATCGGGAGTGCAGGAAAGTCGGCATCTCTCACAAAAGATTGCGTCCATGATGCTTTAAGATGATGATTTTCTGTGATGCTGATACCTGCATTTAAGCCGTAATCATAGGATGAAAAAGAAGAATTAATGCGAGAACCATCTCCACTTGTATAGTCAGATGCATCAGACAATCCACCACTTAGCATAATATTCCAGTTGCTTTGCTGAAAAAGAATTCTTGCATCTGCAATTTGGCGACCTGTATTGCTCTCAATACCGGAACGCACATCACCGCTTACAATTCTGCCTTCATACATGGGTGGTTGTTGACGAATAAAGTTAATAGTTCCGCCAAACGATGGCCCAAATTGAAGCGCATGCGGGCCATGATGTACCTCCACGCGTTCGATATCAGATAATCTGATATGTGAGGTGGGAGGATCCATTCGATTCGGACAAGCTGCCGCGGAACTAGTGAGACCATCAACCCTAATGTTAAGGCGGCTTGTGGCATTTCCACGTACTACCGGGTCAAGACCAAAGCCACCTCTGCGAACCCCTGATACATTTGGGGCTTCGCGCAGGAAATAGCCTGAATCAATCGGTTTGAAAACAACTTCAGAAACATCTGTTCTTAAAGTCGGGTCAAGGTTTGATCTGAAAGCCACTACCGAAACCGGTTGTAAAAACTGGTTTGCCGGACTCAGTTCAATGATCACTCTGTCTTGAAATTGTTCTGTATTAAGTGATTTTCTTAACGTAGCAAAACCAACGTGGCTAAATGCTAAAGTTATTGATTCGGAATTGGTGTTAAGGTTAATAGTAAATAAGCCATTTGCATCGCTAATTGTCATAATATTTTCATCAGAAGCTACTACATGTACTCCTGAAATAGTTTCTCCGGTTTTTTTATTAAAAACCTGACCTTCAATAGTTACCTGTGCTAGTAAACTTACCGGGAAAAATAACAGTCCGGCAAGCACTAAAAGTGATAAAATTTGTGTTTTTGTGTTTTTCATTGCTGATATTATACTTTTTTGAGATGACGCCTTAACCCGAATTATTCACGAAAGCATGAAAAATAAAGCATAAACCATTGTATACTAGCGATATAGATAAATACTGTATACACTCAAATTTGGATGTGGTTAAAATGCTGCGAAATTTCCACGTTAGCCGCGTTGAAGTTGAAAAATCGTGCTCAGGGCACTTAGGTACCCTTCCGCTGATTTTCCCCCTTCGCCTTGCTAACAAGAAAATTTCTTGGTGAATAATCCGGGTTAAAGCTGTAATCTCAGTGAATTGAAATAGTACAGTTTCTCTATGAGACTGTATGTTTTAATTGGTTTCGTATCAGAAGGCTAGGTCAATGATGCACCGATAGCGTTATGTTCTGCCATAACATGAAGCCGGTAATTACTTAATCAGTAAAGATGGTATAGATCTTATTTATGTCTCAACTGAATAGCAATATCATTGAACTAGTAAGCCTTCTTATCAGCTTTTAGGTGGGTGAAAAATCTCAAAAGAGATTCCCAGACTTAGTTTTTTTGAAAGTTGAGGCAGGTCAGCCTCTTTGTTTACATCAAGTATAAAAATGTGGTATGAAAGAGGGAGTTGAAGCGTGAGGCGTTCATCTAATTTTAAGAGCGCTTGTTGCTCTTCATTATTTTGCTGTTCTTCAATTTGCGATTTCAGGTAGCACATACCTTCACAATCAGAATCGGGGTTATTGCGCTCTTCACATAGAAACTCAATGATACTTTGCTTAAAAGTAAAGTACTCTATCATTGGCAACACAGGCTGAATAAGCCCTGCCATAAAGCTTACCAAAAATAATATAGAGATGAGTTTTTTCAATTATAACCTATTAAAATATAATTCCAATATATTATTTATAAATTGATGAACCAAGTATAACCGTTCAAATAGATAGAAAAAGTCATATAAATATATATTAGTGGTGGTAAAAACTCAGGACTAATTCGGTTTTGGAATTTGGGTTAGCTCCTCAGAAGTAAAAAACTCCAGCCTGCGGAAACGTGGAATGAGAAACTCCTGCCACTCTTGCTGGAAGGCTCTCATTTCATTTTCGAGTCCTCTTAACCTTTCGGTATCAGTTCCTGCTTTTCGCTCAAGCCAATTCTGCAAACTCATAGGCGGGGATAATATTCGTAACCGGGATGCTAGTTGAGCCTGACGCTCTCGTGGTTCTTCGAATTGTCGTTCTGCTTCGCGTTCGCGTTCAGCAGTAGTCTGTGCCCACACAAATCGCCTTATCCATGTATTGTAAAACTGAGGTGTATCTCCCTCAACAAATTCTTCGGGATGGTCAACAACCCAAAGGTCAAAAATTTCATCGCCTTCTACCTGAACGGCCTGTTGAATTTCACGTTGTTCGGTAATCCAAAGAGCGCGTGATGGTACCGGATGAAGGGATGTTACAATGAGTGAAATGATGGATGGAATGATGAGCAGAAAAATCACCCAAAGGCCTGTAAGCCCAACCGCATTAACAGCCGAACTTGTTTGATATAAGTTAAAAATGGCGCACAGGATAAACCAAAACCCCGCATACAGGGTGATTGCTCCTACAAGTTGCAAACCGTAAATATTGAAAAGCTCAATACCAAAAATAATCGACCATAAAAGTAAAGATAGAATGATTACACCAAGGACAAGTATAAACCGGAACAGCATTTTTTGAACCAAAACATGTTTTATAGAAACCGGTTGAGATTGCAGAAGAGCATACGTGCCTTTTTCCCTTTCCGAAGAAATCACGTTATAACCCATTACAATTATGAACAGAGGAACGAGCCAAACCAATACAAAAGCGAAATCGAATGAGCCGGAAACCTGCATAAATGGATTTTCAAGGGCATTATCTCGAAGCACTTCCATGTTTGTAAGGGTCACTCGACCGTAATAAGGCATAATATCGAGTTGGCCGGCTGCAAGAGCAGCCAAAGGCTTAGGTTCTAAAAAAATATGTCTGCCTGCATCTCCAAACTGTCCAAGTACTAAAGGATTGGCGGGGTTTTGAAACCATGCACTTACTTCTTCCTCACCGCGTTCAATAGCCTGAAGTTGTATATGCATATTTTCATAAAAGATAGATTCAGCAACCCTTAGCTTGTTAATAGTTTCTTTTTGCTGAGCTGTTCGCTCGCTACCCAGATAAAGACTGAAGCCAATGAGTAATGGCAAGACAATTATAGTGCCCCAAAATGCACCTGACTTACGAATAAGAAGCCACTCAAAAGAAAAAATATGACTCATTCTTCCTGCTCCTTTCTACGTGCTGCAACAACCAGAAAAAGTATAGAAGCTGCAAACCACATAACTGAAATGAAGACAGGGGTTAGTTGACCGGGGTTAATGAAAATGGTATCCGGACTTTCGTAGGTGAATGAAATGTTTTGCGCGAAGAAATCATCACCGGCGGTATAGCCTACAGCACGGTCGCCCACCGCGTTTATTTTTAAATCCATATTGAGCTCGCGCATGAGAGCAATTCTGTATGCTTCAGCCTCTGCAGAAAAGTGATTGAATGCATGCATATCAGTTCCTGCTACGGCCATAGATGACATCCTTGCGGCAATCGCAGGAGAGAAAATGGCGCTCATTGAAAACAGGCGATTTTGATTACGATGAATTTCATCAATTTTGGCAAAGTGATGGTCGTAAATCTTCTTTTCAAACTCTTCGCCTTCCTGTAACATTA
>PXCK01000200.1 GCA_003566635.1 Balneolia bacterium
AAACCTTGAAATTACAAAAGAAGAAGTATCAATTCTTGATATCGTTAGTGATGCGCTAACCGCAATGGATCAGATTTTTAAGGAAAATAGTGTTGATGTGGTTACGACCTCAAACGAAGAATTGCCATTAGTTATGGCTGATAAAGACCGAATTAAACAAGTAATATTGAATCTCTTATCGAATGCGGTTCGCTATGGGAGCGAAGTAGATGCTACAATTGAAATACGTACATATGTAAAAGATTCATCTATTTTTGTTGATATAATCGATAATGGCCCGGGAATCCAGAAAGAAGAACAGGACAAAATTTTTGAGCCGTTTGTGCAAACGGGAGAGGTTGGAAAAAGAAAAGCCGGCACGGGTTTAGGGCTGAGCATCAGCAGAAAAATCATGAAAATGCATGGCGGTGATTTAACTGTAAAGAGTATGCCCGGCGAGGGAGCAACATTTACAGCCGTACTCCCGATACGTTAATACTGCTTGGTTTTTTCAAAACGCTAGCACATTAAAATTACTGGGTGACTTATTTATGCCTTGCAAACCTCTTGTAACCGCCAAGTATGGATTTGAATTGCCGGATTCTTTGATAATTAGAACAGTAAAAACCGTCATGGTATATTAAAATGTTTAAGATAGTATAAGTTATAAATTTCATGCTTTCGTGAATAATTCTGGATAGAAATTACCCAAATAAACCGCAAGGCACTTGTCTCTTAATCATTTGTTAACATTGCATTCCTATACTTGGGTCAATAATCTTTAAAATAAACTACGTTTACATGAAAATATTTATACTATCTTTTTTAACGCTCTTTATGTTTTCGGCCGCAGCTACATTGGCCGATGATCCTGTAATTATCACACAATGGACTTTTGATGATACCCTTGAACCAGCCATTGGCGAAGGTTCAGCATCTCTTCTAGGCGGAACATCTACACATTCTACAACACTCTCAAACGGATGGAGAATTACCGATTTCCCTGAGCAGTTTGAGGGTAGCGGCACAGCCGGTGCTGAATTTATGGTTAGTACTGCTGGTAAGCAAAATATTGGAATTACATTTGGTCACCGTTCTTCGGGAACCATGAGCCGTTGGGCTCAATTTGAATACACCATTGATGGTGGAGAAAACTGGCTTGTTTTTGGTAATAACGAAGGTGGACTTAGCCCACATGATACGGTTTTTGATTTCGAGTTAGATTTTTCTGATGTTGATGGAGTTAATGATAACCCCGATTTCGGCTTCCGTATCGTTTCTATTTTCTCCCCTGTAGCTTTCAATCCCGAAAATCCAGACGAAGAATTTGCTGCTAATACAGCATACCACCGTGCACGTACCGAAGGTACCGGTGGAAACGAGTATAGTGGTGAGGGTAACTGGAGATTACTAAATGTTACTGTATTAAGCGGAGAGATTGAAGAAATAGACCCGTTTACAATGTGGACATTTGATGACACTCTTGAACCATCAATGGGTTCCGGTTCGGCTTCTTTATTAGGTGGTACAACCACACACTCTACAACCCTGGCCAATGGTTGGAGAATTACTGACTTCCCTGAGCAGTTTGAAGGTAGCGGTACTGCCGGTGCCGAGTTTATGGTATCAACCGAAGGTTTTGAAAACATCTCCATTACATTTGGTCATCGTTCATCGGGAACCATGAGTCGCTGGGCTGAATTTCAGTACACCACAGATGGTGGCGAAAATTGGTTAGTTTTTGGAAATAATGAAGGTGGTCTTAGTCCACATGATACGGTATTTGATTTTGAGTTGGATTTCTCAGAAGTTGAAGGTGTAAACAACAACCCGAATTTTGGCTTACGTATCGTTTCTATTTTCTCTCCGGTTGCATTTAACCCGGAAGAGCCTGACCAAGAATTTGCTGCTAATACAGCTTATCATCGTGCAAGAGAAGAAGGAACAGGCGGGAATGAATACAGCGGAAGTGGTAACTGGCGCCTACTGAATATGTCGTTTTTTGGCGATGAAGCTACAGATACAAGCATCGAGCCATATTTGGATTTCCCGGTAACAATGGCTTTAAATCAGAATTACCCGAATCCGTTTAACCCAACCACCAATATCAGTTTTGAGCTTACTGAAGCTACCAACGTACGTCTTGATGTTTTCAACATTCAAGGTCAGCGAGTGGCAACCCTTGTAAACGGACGTTTTTCAGCGGGAACACATCAGGCAGTTTTTGATGCAGCAAATTTATCAAGTGGTGTGTATTTGTATCGATTACAATCCGATCAAATGTCCCTCACTCGAAAAATGATGTTGGTCAAGTAACCTAATCAACTTCTTATACGCCCCGGTTGATACTTCAATCGGGGCTATCTTTTTATAACCACTAACTGTGCAAATATGAAACTCCCCTCCTTCTCAATCAGTGCCATCATAACGCTGTTATTGGCAATTACAATTACACTTCCTTCATATGCTACCGGCGTTGAGTCCGATACATCAACCGTTCGAATAAATATTGAACTGCTGGATATTCTTTTGCAAAATGGCGTTATTACCCGAGAGCAGTATAACAGTCTCATTCAACAGAGGACAGCACAACCCGGATTTGATTTGTTGGATGATGACGATGACTTTGGCTATACATCAACCGATACAAGAGTGCGTCGTTTTAGAGTAAGATCAGAAGATGGGCGCGATCTGTTTCGATTAAGAGGAAGGGTATACATGGATGGGGCTGCTCTCTATCTGGACGATAACAAAAATACCGTTGATGACAATAGAGATAACAGAGGGAATCTATCCAACTACGGCACTATACTTCGTTCTGCAAGAATTGGAGCAGAAGGTGTTATGTATGAAGATTATTTATGGAGAATGGAAGTTGATTTTCGGGATGAAGAAGTTAGAGTGAGAGGAGCTTTCCTCGAATATATTCGCTTAAATCCATTTCGTATAATGGTTGGTAATATTAAAGAACCTATGGGATTGGAATGGATGAGCTCAAGAAACAGAGCCACATTTATTGAGCGTGCGCCTTCTTTAGATGCATACAAACCCGATTGGACGATGGGGCTTCGTGCCGAGTATCGAGGATCTCAATACAACCTTATGGGTGCTCTAATGAGCGGTGGTTCTCTGGCAAGAGATAGGTCTGTCACGAGCGGATATGCTTTTGCAGGTCGTGCAACCGTTGCCCCCTATGTTCGGGGTACAACCTTTACCCACATTGGGATAAACTCGTCCTATAGAGTTAATTCTTATGCTGAGCGCATTGATGGAGCGTTCGACCGCCAATATCAGGATGTTCGCTTGCGTACAAGATTGGGAACCAGAGCTATTGATGGTCGCTTTATTGGCGCCGATGACATTCTGGACGTTCTTGATATTACTCGCTACCATGTGGAAGCAGCTTTTGGTACCGGTCCTTTTTCGGTTCAAGGTGAATGGACTCAAGTTGATGTACGTCGTGATTTTTTGAGAAATGACATTACACTAGGTGGTTATTATGTTCAAGCGAGCTATTACCTGACCGGAGAGTCCCGCAACTATCGTCCACAAAGAGGAAATTTTGGAGCTGTAAATCCAAATAGAAACTTCAGACCGGGATTTGGCCCGGGAGCTATAGAGCTTGCTGTACGATATTCTATGGTTGATTCAATAGATGACGACTATGATGGAGGCAAAATGGAGCATTATACGGTTGGGCTTAACTGGTATCTAAACAGAGAAACACGCCTGATGTTCAATTACATTTATTTAGATGCAGAGCGTATGAATGGAAAGCGTTCCAAAGGCAGTGTTATCGCAGCCCGAATCATGTTTGAGTTTTAATTTTTGGGATGATTATAATGAAGCGTCTCTATCTTTTTCTGATCTTACTATTTCTTGTTGGGTGTGCCGGTGCGGGAAACCTAAGCAACGATTTTAGCCAACCCGAACCCGATGCTCCCGTTGTTGATGTTTTTCTTTATGCTGATGAAGCAGATTTGAGACGATTGTATTCCAGAAATCCAAGATCAGACCAGAGAATTGACGGGTTTGTTCGGTTTCAACAAGGTGGCAGAGTTCAGGGTTTGTGAGATGGATTTCGGTTTAGAGGAAATACCTCCAGATATCACCCAAGGAAATCTTTCAATATTCGTTTTTCGCAGCCTCAGGAAATTTTATTTGGTGGATATCACCTCAATCTCAATGCCATGTACACCGACCCCTCTGCTATTCGTGAGCGATTAGCATGGGATATGTTTCACTATTTGGGACAACCGGCATCCAAAACAAGATATGTAGCGCTTTATATAAATGATTCATTCGAAGGTTTAGGCATTCACATCCAACGAATTGACGAATTACTTTTGGCTCAAAATAGATTAGAGCCAAACGGAACATTAGTCAGAGATATGACACGAAGAAACGCTGAAGAACTTGGTCTTAACAGGCAATCAATCTTTGGCCATGATTTACGATCCACCCGTAATCAAACGGCTTTCCTCGCCGGTGTATTTGACAGCAGGTGGAACCCCGACTACACTCACATTTCAGAGCTAATTCAATGGGTTCATGATACCGAAGCAGGCACCGATTTTGAAGTGGGCTTCACTCGCCGTTTTGATGTAGAAAATTTCATCGATTGGCTGGCATTGCATTACATAATGGGTGATGTGGATGCCTTCGGCGATGATTATTGGATGTATCGCGGGCGGCAGACCGATAGCAAGTGGAAAATTATTCCCTGGGATAATGACCTCAGTTTTGGGAAAAATGAACGAGATGGGTTGACTCCCAATCGTGAGTTGGGGCAGTATGGTAGGGGAATTGTGCAACTGAGTGATTTTTTGCTTATGAGTATGAAATTGATGATGCCGGTTGGGATAATGATTTGATTAGTAAGTTTTTGGCAACACCGTCTCTTGAGCAAAAATTACACCAAAGGATGCAGTATTTAATGGGTAATGTTTTTACGGTTGAATGGTTTGAAGACCGTATCCAAAGGCAGCGGTCTGTGGTTGAACCATTTATGGCGAACCCTCCCGAACCAAAATTCAGGTTCAATGAACGTCAGCATCACGGCTTGCAAAACAAGTTTGAATATCATGTCGAAAACCTGAAAGATTTCATACACCTTCGATATGCATTCCTTGGCAGAAGGTTAAATCCGGTTGAAGGAATTCCATATCAGGCAAACGTAACGGTTGATGGAGCAGGGAAATACTTTCTTACCGATGCGGAAGGGTGGACTATAGCCTGGATAGAAGTTGAAGGTTACACAGGAAACCCTACTTTAAGTATTGAATCAACCTCTAATGCCGAAATAGAAACCGGAATCAACCGAAAGTGGATAGTATCAGTTGATGGCGGAACGATTGAAGGTGCCCTTAGTTTGTTCTACCGCAATGATATAGCCCCGGATGGAAAAGAGAATTGGTATCATCTGCCGAAAGCAATTGGCAACCAATGGGAATTGAAAATTATACAAGACGACACTACCCTCGATACGATTGTAAACCCGTATTCAAACAAGGTAACGGCAAATGTAAGGTTAGAAGGAAATACAACATTTGTGGTGGTGGAGTGAGTCATCGACAAAATTAGTATTAGAATTCCGTTAAATTCCATTTGTAGTTTACAGCACAACTTAGTCAACATTACTCAGGCTTACGCATACCCACAGTGTATCAGTCATTTGTTCCTTTAAAATCTCTGTGGTAAACTAAAAAATTACTCAATTGGATTCCCATCCAATGCTACATTATTAAAAGTTACGCGGTCACCGTTATCAGCATCACCATCCGGCACAACAAAACGAATCCGTACTTTAAGATTCGGATTGTTATTCGCGTCTGTAACGTTCGCAAGATTCAGAGTAAATAACCTAAAATCACCCGTTGTAAGCGATTGGGTAATTGAACCGGGGTTTAAACCGGTTGTAGTCCATGTGGGCTGACCCGAAGAAACCGAATAGTCAAACTGTAAAGCAGAAGCTGCATCTTCATCCATAGCAGCAAACGAAAGAGCTAAGTCTTTGAATCCGGTCGAGGGCAAATGGAAAATCATGGTGTTTTCGCCATTTGGCCCTTCAAAAGGTTGGCGCACCTGAATAGCTCTCATATTCGACTCAGCGAAAGAAAGGCCACCATTACCTTCCGGGCGATAATTGATATCTGTAGGGCTGTTTCTTCTTTCCATCGATCCTTTACGGTTTGTATTAGGGTAGCCACTAAGAGATGATACAAACTCAATATGTGCAGTAGTGTTTTCGGGGAAATTTGCGTTTAAACGCTCTAATTCAGTATTATTAGCAATACCTCCGTCAAAAACCCAGAAATAGATTAAGTTTTCTCCTGCATCAATATTTGTAGGTGGTTCATCTTCAAAAGAAGCTAATTTTTCGGCGCAGCCGTAAATACAAGCAGCAATAAGAAAAAAAAGGAGAGCACGTTTCATTCGGACTGTTAAGTTAGGTTACATGTAAATAAGTCAAATTTAGAAAACCAGTATTACCAATATATTAAGAGACAAAAGTTTTTAGGATTAGGGAGGCTATTCATCATTATTTCAACTCAAAACCAAACCAGCCTTAACAATATTTTTAAATATCGGGCATTAAAAAATTGGTATCATTCATGAAATTATTAATCAGGACTGTAATCATGACATACTACTCAAAAACTGTTATTGCAATTTTTATCTTTTTTGTGAGCTTCACACAAATTTTTGCTTCAAATGCCGAATTTTGGGGCCGTACCGGACATTTCATAACCGGCGAAATAGCACAAAAATATCTTGATCCGGAAGTTGCTCAAATTGTTAATGAAATTCTTGCAGAAAGCTCCTGGAATGATGCTACCGTATGGATGGATCAGGTAAGATCAATGGAGGAATATAGCCATACCCGCGATTGGCATTGGGTTACCATTCACACCGGAGAAACCTACGAAGAGTCCGAGAAAAACCCGAATGGAGATGTTGTTGGTATGTTGGAAGTGCAAATAGAACGGTTGAAATCGGGTGAGTTAACCCGAGATGAAGAGCGCGATGCTTTGCGGTTTGTAATCCACATGATTGGGGATATGCACCAACCATTGCATGTTGGAACAGGAGATGACAGAGGGGGTAACGATGTGCGTGTTACCTGGATGGGGCGAAATTCAAACCTCCACCGTGTATGGGATACCGATTTGCTTGAATCTTGGGGAATGGAACCCTATGCTTTTGCAAACGCTATAAATTTGGTGAGTGAAGAACAGGCTCGGGCGTGGCAGCAATCAACTGTTAGAGATTGGGCACATGAATCTATGCAGTATAGAGATTCAATTTATGATTTACCTGAAGATTTAGCACTTGGGTGGGAGTATCGTAATCGTAATTTTCACATCATTGAAAAAAGGCTGCTACAGGCAGGTATTCGAATAGCAGGCGTGTTGAATGAAATTTATGGTGGCAGGTAGAAAAGGAGTTTGAAAGAATAATTTTAAACCCGGATTACGCATTAGGGATACATCATTATCATTATTATTTTTTGACATGTAGTCAACAGGAAGTTTTAAAAAAGTTTCTAAAGCGTAATTTGGGTTTTAAATTTTTACTAGACCATTTTAAACTTCTTTTGGTAGCTTATATCTATAAAACAATTAGCGGCTTAGCGTCTTTGCGAGACCCCCAAATGGTAGCTACGCTTTAAATTTCTCGCTAAGACGCCAAGACGCTAAGTTTTTAACCCGTTTTACGCATTAGGAAAATTATGGCTTATAGCATTATTATTTATAGACATGAAACGAACATCAAATTTTATAAAAGCTTCTAAAGCGTAATTTGGGTTTAAAGCAGGTCTTTGGTCCAAAACAAAAACTCGGGTTCGTTACTTTTAAAACCAAACCTATTATAAAGGTTCTTAGCTTTGTTGTCATTTCTTACTTCAAGCGTAATTTTGCAGCATCCAAGACTTTTTGCTTTTCGTTCTATTTGCTCGAGTATTTTCGTACCTAAACCACGGTTTCGAACATCAGGTAATACGGCTAGATCGTGTATGTTGATTAGTTTTTTTGCAGAGAAGGTTGATAAACCAATGAAGCAATTTGCCACACCGGCCGGTATTTCATCATCATAAGCTAAGATGCTAAAAGCTGTTGGGAAACTTGAAAGCTCTTTTAATAAGTTTCGTTTAACAAAAGTGTCTAAAGGAGCTTGTAAACCCATAGGGTCGTTACTATAAGAGTCTAATACATCAAGAATTGCCTCTGCATGCTCGGGGTTGCTATAATCAGCTTCAAAAACGGTAATCATATATCTACGATTTAAACGCTACTTCATTTACCTGAACAATTCTATCAAGTCGGATTTTTCGCTTATTATCCAGTAGAATGAACTCCTCTTTATTTTCTGA
>PXCK01000105.1 GCA_003566635.1 Balneolia bacterium
ATGTGCATAAAACCAAAGTTGCGTCTGTTGGGGGCTGCTTCGGCACCAGTAGCCATTAGGGCGGCTTCTATTGCAATGGTTCCGCTCCCGCACATTGGGTTGATAAGATGTGTTCCCGGTTTCCACCTTGATGAAAGTAATATGGCAGCTGCAAGACTTTCCTGCATGGGAGCTTTGGCATTTTCAACCCGATAACCGCGTCGTGAGAGCGATTCTCCGGAAGTATCTAAAAACACCCGTGCAATGTTTTGGTCCCAATACAAAAATACAACAGTTTTGTTAAGGTCGTTACCCGAATCAGGACGGCTCCCTTTTTTAGCTCGTATTCTATCTACAATAGCATCTTTAACTTTTAGGTTTGCGAATTGAGTATTATCAATACTAGGATGGTCAATACGGGATGTAACCGACATATACCCTCTGCTATCGATATAGTTTTCCCACTCAACCGATGAAAGCCATGCATATAAAGCTTCGGGTGTATCAATAGATTTTTCAGCCAGTAAAAAATGAATTCGGTGTGCAGTACGTAGAAAAAGATTTAAACGAATACAATCGTTTAGGCTTCCTTCCACATCTACCCCTGTGATGCGTTTTGAGAGTGGTTTGAACCCTTGACCGATAACTTCTTTTTCAAGAATATCAGCCAGTCTTTTAGGGCAACTAATGCTAATGGTACTTACTTGATTAAAATTGGCCATAAAAAATCTATTTATTTGTTTGATTGAAGATAGGGCTTTTACAGGCTACAAGCATGGCTGTATAAGGTGGGAATTTTATGATTTTCAATAAGCGCTAAAACGAAAAAGAAGACACTTTTTAGTTGATGTTCTTTCAACGTATTGTATTAATAATAACCTGAGCTTTTGTACATTACCGTCTACCGTCTACCGTCTACCGTCTACCGTCTACCGCCCATTAAACCCATCAAATGAGCAATATTTCAAAAAGTCTTTCTGTTATCTTTATCTTAACCCGGATTATTCACCAAAAAATTTTCTTGGTAGCAAGGCGAAGGTGGAAAATCAGCGGAAGGGTACCTTAGTACCCTGAGCATGGCTTTTTCGCCTTCAACGCAGCAAGCATGGAAATTTTGTAGTATTTAAACCACAACCAAATTTGAGTGAGTATGGTATTTTTCTAAATACAATATTTTTAGTACTATAAGATTTATATTTCATCCTTTCGTGAATAATTCGGGTTATAATAAAACTCAGATCCAAGTTGAACTATGGCAAAACTTAAAGTTGATTTACACGATATCTACAACAAAGGCTGGAAAATTGATGAAGCCTTAAACAATGTTATTGAGGAAGCACTTGAGAAAAAAATTAAATTGGTGGAGATAATACCCGGAAAAGGTAGCGGTCAGCTAAAAAAACGCGTGCTACGGTTTTTAGACCAAAAGCATATTAAGCAGCAGTATCACCGGATAGAAAAAGACAGCAAAAACTTTGGTCGTCTTTTTATTCATTTCAGGTTTTAGATTTTTTCTTTTTACCTATAAGCCTGCGACGCTTCTTTTTTCTGGGCACTTTATCCATTCGTTGTTCTTCACCAATAAATTCCATGGGCATACCTAGAAACTCCTCCATCAACTCACTTTTGCGCGCAGCTCCCCAAATCTCAAGTTCAGGGTCTGCCTTTGTGGTAAGGTATATCTTCATTTTACCGTCTGACTCTTCAGCCCTCAAATCAATAACATTTTGGTAGTGACTGCGATCAAGCCCGTCTGCAACACGCATAAATGCAGAAAGAATGGTAATTTTTTCACGAAGTTTGGATGATAATCCCATGAAAACCCGGTGGCGTTTTTTGGGAGTTGATCTTCTGTGATAACGGGCAACATGGGCCATTATCTGAATTTCATCCTGTTTAAAGCCACGAAGCCCGGAGTTTTCGATGATATAAAGCGAGTGTTTATGATGCTTGCGTTGTGAAATATGGTAGCCGATGTCATGCATTAAACAAGCGTATTCCAAAAGCTCAAGGTCGGTTTCGTCTAAGTCGTGGTATTCGCTTAATTCATCGAACAACATAATGGCAATATCGGCAACTTGACGAGAGTGTTTAGCCGGCCATTTAAATTTGGTACATAACTCATAAATCGAACGGGGTCTTGTCTCCGGAAATTCCGCCAGCAGCTTTAATTTCTTAAGGTCTTGATGGATGTACTCTACAATGATTCCCTCGCGCATAGCTTGGGTAGATGTTTTAATATGGGTGATACCCAGTTTTTTTATGACGGTTCGAACAAGCACCAAACCTGCAAGAATAAAATCAACTCGTTTTTCATCAAGGCCGGGCGTGGATAGTCGCTTTTTTCGGGTTGATTTCATGAAAGTCTTATAAAATTTCATAAAATCTTCGGCTGTGTAAACAAACTCGTTAAGTGTAACTGAAGTATCTATCCCTTTGGAAGCGGCAATCATGGAAGCTATATTCTGCATGGTTCCACTTGAACCGATAAGGGTTTGGAGGTTATACTCTTTGCTTTTTTTGAAAAGACCTTTTAGTTGCTTACGGTAATATTTATCAAGGTCTTTAATTTCGTCTTTGGTGATTGGATCATTTTTTACGAATTTTGCCGTCATTCGGGAAACGCCGGTTTTGTGGCTCTCCCGATGATATTGGTCGGATTTGTTTAAAATAACGAACTCGGTACTACCTCCGCCAATGTCTATACAAATGGATGGATCTTTTCCAAGAGACATTCCATGCTGAACTGCAAAACCAATTAACTCAGCTTCTTTATACCCCGGTATGGGTCGGATTTTAATCTGGAGTTCGTCAATAACCTTCTGAATAAATTCGCCTCCATTGGGCGCTTCACGAATGGCTGAAGTTGCATAAGCAATAATTCGCTCAACTTTTTGATGATCGCACAACCGGCTGATTTTACGCATTGCATCCATAGCGCGACCCATTTCATCGGAGGTCATTTTCTTTCCAACTCCGTTTTTTCCTAACTCAACCATCTCTTTAAGTGAATCTACAATAGCATAGCTGCCATCGGGTCGTACATCAACAATGACAGCATGAAAGGAGTTTGTTCCTAAATCAATAGCGGTAATTCGTTTGTAGGTATTAACCTTTTTTAGTTCCAGGTAAAGTGGTTGTGACATAAAATGATGACCGATTAATAATACTTAACACTCAAAATATTAACTTAAACCTTAAAATAGCCTATATTTAAGCTTTATAAAACTATCTTGCAAAAATCATCCCGAAAAGACGTTATGGAAAATCATACTGTAGATACGCGCCCCCTTGAACTTTCTGATTACCCCAAGCTATTAGAACTACAAGCAAAGTGTTTCCCGGACATGGATCCAACAACTAAAGACCAGTTTGAGAGTCAATTATATCAGTTTCAGGAAGGACAGATAGGTATTTTTCTGGATGGCAAACTCGTAGCTGCTAGCAGTGCCCTGATGCTGGATTTTGATGAATATTCTTTTAATCACACTTGGGATGAAATTGCCGATGAGGGCTACATTCGAAACCACGATGATGAAGGTGATACGCTATACGGTATCGAAATTATGGTTGATCCCGATTATCAGGGGATGAAATTCGGGCGCAGGCTGTATGAAGCCCGAAAAGATTTGTGCCGCAAAATGAACTGTAAGCGCATATTGATTGGCGGAAGAGTTCCAAACTATCACCTTTATGCCGACAAAATGTCTATTACTGATTATATACGCCAGGTAATGGACAAGAAAATTTCGGATCCGGTATTGAATTTTCAGATTCAAAATGATTTTGTGGTAAAGCGTATTATTAGGGATTATTTACCGGATGATACAGATTCTGCCCGTTATGCTACGCTGATGGAGTGGGTTAATCTGGAGTATCGTCAAACAGCACCCAAAGTAAAGGTTTCATCTTCGCCGGTGCGTATTTGTTGCGTGCAATACAAGATGAGAAAAATTAAAAGTTTTGATGATTTCACCCAGCAGATCGAATATTTTGTTGATGTAGCTTCGCATTATAAAGTCGATTTTGTTCTTTTTCCGGAGCTGTTAACAACCCAATTGTTAAGTTTTGTAGGAGAAAAGAGACCCGGATTGGCAGCACGTGAGTTAACCAAGTTTACCGACCAATTTGTGGAGTTTTTCAACGAGATGGCTATTCGCTATAATGTGAATATTATTGGCGGATCTCATTTTACTATGGAAAACGACAGAGTGTATAATGTTTCCTATCTTTTCCATCGTGATGGTGAGATCGATAGTCAATACAAGGTACATATTACGCCGTCTGAACGCAGGTGGTGGGGTGTTCAACCCGGTTCGGAATTGAAGGTGTTTGATACCGACTGTGGTCGGGTAGCCATTAATATTTGCTATGATGTTGAATTCCCGGAATTGGCACGATATCTGGTGGATAAAGGAGCGCAAATCTTGTTTGTTCCATACTGTACAGATGAGCGACATGGGTTTACCAGGGTACGGATTACATCACAGGCTCGGGCTATTGAAAATCAAATTTATGTAGCCATAGCAGGAACCGTTGGAAATATTCCATCAGTACCGAATATGGATATACAATATGCACAATCGGCGATTTTCACCCCTTCCGATTTTCCCTTCTCTCGTGACGGCATTGTTGCAATATCCGAAGAGAATACCGAAATGGTAGTAATTGCTGATGTAGATTTAGCGGTTTTAAGACGAACACGCCACAACGGTACAGTTACGCCTCTCAAAGATCGTCGTTCAGATTTATACTCCATTAAATTTAAAACTGCCGAAGATGGCGAGAGGGTATTTCCAAGAGAAGAACTAAAAATTGCTACAGATACGCAGGGAGAGTTGTAAGCTGAGGTTTAATTTTAATTTAATTGCTCACTATTCCAGCTTGGAAGACTTCCGTACATATCCATATGTACCCTTAAAAGATAAGTTGCCAATTCCTTAGGGCAGTCTGCATATTTGTTATTATGAGTAACGTACCAATAAACGTCTATGGCTTCAATATTTTCCTTAATCAACTTTGATTTCCAGGACTTCCATCTTGGTTCACCTAAATGTGTTCCGTTTACAATATTCTCTTTAATACCGCCAAGTCCATTTTTTGATACCGAAATAGAACCGTCTTCTTTAGCCTCACCGGCACGACCAATATAAACCAATTCTATTCGCCCATCTTTTAAGGCAAAAACAATGTAAATACCACTTTTGTTAGTAGGAGCATTACATACGTCCTCTAGATTGTTAGAAGGGCTAAAGAAAAAATGATCATTCTTTTTATACTTATCAAGTTCGTCAAACATCGCTTTTAGTATTTAGGGGTGATTGGGTATCTAGATTTCTAACTCACTTCTATCAATTGGTAATGGACCAAGTTCATGACCAAATAATGATAATACTTGGTTAACCTTGTCCGTCATTAAGGATTCCTTACCTTGTTCCAGGTCACGAACAAAACGTAACCCAACCCCGATTTAAATGAAAGGTCTTCTTGCGTCAGCCCAAGGTTTTTTCGTCTTTCTTTAACAAATTGGCTTAATTTTTTCATAGTAAATATATACCCGTTCGGGTGCAAAATTAGTTTTATATCCATTTTTATACCTGTTCAGGTATAAAATAGCCGGGTATGACAATTAGTGGATATAAATTTAACCCGGATTATTCACCAAAAAATTTTCTTGGTAGCAAGGCGAAGGTGGAAAATCAGCGGAAGGGTACCTTAGTACCCTGAGTATGACTTTTTCAACTTCAACGCAGCTAGCATGGAAATTTTGCAGCGTTCTAACCACACCCAAATTTGGGTGAATACAGGACTTATCTATATCGCAAATACTCAATGGTTTATGCTTTAATTTTAATACTTTTGTGAATAATTCGGGTTAATTCCATTATTAAATATTAAAGGAGAGGTATAGATGCTCCCCACTAAAACAATCCGGAAATATTCCCTTCATCATCGATGGTAATTTTCTCGGCGGCAGGGAATTCCGGCAAACCGGGCATCCTCAGGATAGCACCCGAAATTGGTATCAGGAAACCGGCTCCTGATGCTATTTCAATTTCACGTATTGTTATGACAAAATCTTTTGGACGGCCGAGTAGTTTTGGGTTGTCTGATAGAGACTTCTGAGTTTTTGCTATACATACCGGCAAATGATTTAATCCCAAATCATTAATTTTCTCAAGGTCACGTTTTGCCTGTGGAGTATATTCTATGGCTTTGGCTCCATATACTTTTTGGCATACAGTGGCAATTTTTTCCTCAACCGACCATTCATTTTTATACAGTGGAGTAAACTCGGAATGTACCGCATCAATCATTTCTGTTATTGCCGTTGCTATATCAGTGGCGCCTTCGCCGCCTTTAGCCCAAACATCTGCCACAAATACCTGCACACCCGACTCTTCAAAATGTTCTTTAATCACTTGGATTTCTTCATCTGTATCGGTCGGGAAGCGGTTGATGGCAATTACAGCAGGCACCCCAAAATGACCAATGTTCTCCAAATGTTTTTCGAGGTTTGGTAATCCCTTTTTAACGCGCTCGGGGTCGGGTTGGGTAAGTTCATTGAGTTTAGCATGCCCATGATATTTCAGCGCACGAATGGTTGCAACAAGAACCACGGCTTGTGGTTTGAGTCCGGCTGATTGACATTTGATATCGAAAAACTTTTCGGCCCCGAGATCAAAACCAAATCCGGCTTCGGTGATGACATAATCTGACAGTGAAAGACCCATTCGTGTAGCAATAACCGAGTTTGTGCCCTGCGCAATATTGGCAAAAGGCCCGCCATGAATAATAGCGGGATTGCCTTCTATCGTTTGGACAAGATTTGGTTTGATGGCGTCTTTCATCAGGGCTGCCATTGCTCCGGTAGCTTTCAGGTCTTTGGCGTAAACAGGCTTTTTGTCGTAAGTATAGCCGATAAAAATTCGGTCAAACCTGCGTTTTAAATCCTCCAGACTATCGGCCAAACACAAAATGGCCATAATTTCCGATGCGGCAGTAATGTCGAATCCGGTTTCCCTTGGAACGCCATAAGCTATACCGCCCAGACCCGTAACGATACGTCTTAGTGCACGGTCGTTCATGTCCATCACGCGCTTCCAAAGTACGGTACGAGAATCGATATTGGGTTCTTTGTCTTTAAACTGAAGATTATTTGCTATTAAAGCCGATAGCAGATTATGAGCCTTTTCAATAGCGGAAAAATCGCCTGTAAAGTGAAGGTTGATGTCTTCCATTGGTAACACCTGCGAATAGCCACCTCCCGTTGCACCGCCCTTTATACCAAAAACCGGACCAAGTGAGGGTTCCCTTAATACAGGCATAAACTTTTTCCCGATCCGGTTAAATGCTTCCGAAAGCCCTATAGATACGGTTGTTTTTCCTTCTCCTGCTGGAGTAGGTGAGATAGCAGAAACTAAAATCAGTTTACTTTTTTCAATCTTATCATAGTCTATAAGATTAAGCGGTAATTTAGCTTTATGCTTTCCGTAAAGGTATAAATCATCTTCCTTAATACCCCAATCATTTGCGATTTCTGTTATATTTTTTAGCTTGATCGATTGAGCAATTTCAAGATCTGACATCATCATTTAATACTATTTAAATTTTTCGTTTTTAATTTTCGGATACAACTCTGGCACGTAAAAGTCGAACTTCGGGTATAGGTCGGTCTAATTCATTTGTTTCCACAGCAGCCATTGCATCAATAACATCCATACCCTCAATAATTTCGCCAAATACGGTGTAGTTTTGGTCTAAGTGAGGAATCCCTCCAATACTTCTGTAAACTTCAATATGCCCATCTGGAATAATATATCGTTCAAAATCCCGGAAGTTATCCACAATGTTGCGAAACTCTGACATAAAAGTGTCGGCCTTCTCATCAAGTCCGGCTTCCCGCAAGGTAGCGGCAGAATCTTCAAGAGCAGCAAACTCCGGAATCATACGAACATGGTATTGAGCCAACATTTGATTAATTCGGGAGTCTGCGACTGACAAAAGACTATCGGTTGCAATTCTTCCCTGAACAAAATAAAACTGCGTACTACTCGATTCTCTTTCGGGGTTGTCGGAACGGGCTGCGCCAAGAGCTCCCCGTTTATGGAATAAATTGGGATGAAACTCGGCCGGAATGGTATAGTCGAGTCCGCCGAGTCCGTCAATTTCTGATAATGGAGCGTTGCGGGTATCCGGGTCACCGCCTTGAACAACAAAGTGTTCAATTATTCGGTGAAACTGCAGGCTGTCGTAAAAACCTTCGTTAACCA
>PXCK01000030.1 GCA_003566635.1 Balneolia bacterium
AAAAAACGAAATAAATAATTAATATTACTTAATTTTTGTTAAAAATAACTATATGTCATATCTCATCCTCCACATCTTCCAATTCTATCATCACCTCTTGTATTAAATCGAAGTCTTTGATGCCGGGTTCGATTTCTACCCCGCTTGATATATCTACCCCAAATGGTCGAGCAGTAAGTACGGCTTCCCTCACATTGGTCGGGTTAATGCCACCTGCCAGCAAAATGGGATATTCTTCCGACAGTTCAGCCACAATTTCCCAATTGAAGGTCTTTCCTGTTCCGCCTAATGCCTTTTCGCTCCATGTATCCATCAAGAAATATTCACAAACATCGCGATACGGTTCGAGTAATTGTCCTACTGATTCTGAATTATCATTGGATTTAACTCGAAAAGCTTTTATAACGGGCAAGTTGATATTGAAGCAATCTTCGGGGGTTTCCTCCCCGTGAAGCTGAACGAGGTCAATGCCACTTTCGAGAGCAAGGGCGTTCACAACCGATGGCTTTTCATTTGCAAACACCCCAACGGTTTGCGGACCCTCGACCCATCCTATAATCTCTTTAGCCGTCTCGGGATCAACATAACGCGGACTTTCTTTCACAAAAATGAATCCTAAAAAATCTACCAATGCCCCACTCGCAAATCGTGCATCTTCCAATCGGGTAATTCCACAAATTTTAACTCTGGGTCTGTTATCTTCTACGTACATTTATTCGTCATTAGATTGTTCAATTAATACTTTTAATGCATCACCCGGATGCTCCTGCCGCATAAAAAATTCACCTATTAATGCAGCATCAATTCCATTTTCATTTAACAGTTTGATATCATCAGCATTCGTTAATCCACTTTCACTCACTTTCACGACACCGTCCGGAGCTCGGTTAAGTAAGTCAATTCCTGCATGCACATTCACTTCAAATGTTTTCAAATTTCGGTTATTTACCCCAAAGCATGAAACCTGCTTAAAATCCAATTTTTCGAAATCGTCTTCATCATAACATTCAACCAAACAATGCAAACCCAACTCATTTGCCGCATGGTGTAACTCGCTTAGTTGTGTTTTTTCCAGACAGGTGGCGATTAATAAAATGGCATCGGCCCCCATTGCTTTGGCCTCATCAACCTGATAAAAATCAACGATGAAATCTTTCCGCAAAAGTGGAATCTCAAATCGCTCTCGAATTTCAGTGAGATAATCAGGGCTGCCCATAAAGAATCGCTCTTCTGTAAGAACCGAAATTGCCGATGCGCCACCTTCAACATAGTTCTCGGCAATTTGCAAGGGGTTGAAATCTGCCCGAATTATTCCTTTAGATGGGCTTGCTTTTTTTACTTCTGCTATGATGGCTACCTGGTCCGGATTTTTCAATGCACCTACAAAATCCCGGCATGTCTCATGAAAATATTTGGAATCACGAAATGCAGAAACCGACTTTTTCTTCTTTCGACCGATGAGGTCTTCTTTGGTTTGATCAACAATCTTCCGGAGGATATCTGCTTTACTCACCTTTTTTTAAATCTTGGGTACAGGTTATAAGCTTTTCAAGTGCAAGTGCTGCGTTGCCGGAGTTGATGCTGTCCGATGCTATTGCAATAGCTTCATCAAGAGTGGAAACTTTACCGCTTACCAAAATTCCATAAGCCGCATTTAGTACCACAATTTCGCGCTGTGGTATGGTGGCTTTATTGTCCAGAATATTTTGGATGATGCGTGCATTGGTTTGAGCATCGCCTCCTTGCAAGTCAGACAGATTCGCTACTCTGAACCCTGATTCCGAAGCTTTATGGGTCAAACCCGAGTAGTCCCCATCCCCCATATACCTGTAAAATACAGATGTATCGGTGGTCGAAAACTCATCCAATCCGTCACGTGAATAAACTGTAATGGCATCTTCTGTATCCAGATTAGCCAAAATACCCATAGCGGTTTCGGCTACTTCCTGACTGTAAGCTCCCATAACCTGACGCTTAACTCCGGCCGGATTCATCAAAGGTCCTAAAATGTTGAAAAACGTACGTAACCCCAATTCTCTGCGAACTGGCATCACGTATTTCATGGCGGGATGAAACAAAGGCGCAAACATAAACGCCATTCCGGTTTGATTAAAACAGGTTTCCACCTCAGGCACCGGCAAATCATAAGCTACTCCCAAAGCGCCAAGCACATCGGCGCTTCCACTTTTGGATGATACGCTTCGGTTTCCATGCTTCAGCACGTGAACTCCGGCCCCTGCTACAACAAACATGGCGGCTGTTGAAATATTGAATGTGCCGGTAGCATCGCCGCCGGTTCCACACAAATCAACAGCTCCGGTAACATCTACATCAACCTTGATGGCAGCATCACGCATTACCTGTACAAAAGCAGTCAACTCTTCGACTGTTTCGCCTTTTTGTCGCATGGAAGTAAGAAAAGCCGCAATTTGAGACGGGCTGATTTTCCCATCGATAATTTTTTTAAGGGCTGACGATGCCTCTTCTTCGGTAAGATGCTGATTATCGGTAATTAGCTCTAATTCTTCTCGTAGTGATTCCATTTTTCTATTGATTTATCCAGTTTTTGATGAGTTTTGGGCCTTCAGTCGTTAAAATACTTTCGGGATGAAACTGAATTCCCTCAACCGGAAATTCTTTGTGACGCACCCCCATTAACACTCCGTCCGGTGTTTGGCACGTAACTTCCAACATATTCGGGATGGTATCCGGAGCCAAGACCAGGGAGTGATATCTGGTTGCAATGAAGTTTTGGTCAACATCATGAAAAATACCTTTACCATAATGTTCGATGATGGACGTTTTACCGTGCATCAAACTGGGAGCATAAACAACTGAGGCACCATAAACTTGTCCTATTGCCTGATACCCCAAACATACGCCAAGAATGGGTGTTTTATGCCCAAGCTCCCGAATGACGGGCTCAGTAAGCCCGGCATTTTCCGGTCGACCCGGTCCGGGCGAAATTAAAATTTTATCGGGATTTAAATCCTTAACCTCGTCAATCGTCATGGCATCGTTTCGCACCACTTTATAATCGTCGGTTTCGGCTGCAATCAAATGAACCAAATTATAGGTAAAGGAATCGTAATTGTCGATGATAAGTATCATTTCTTAATGTGTCCTTATAATTCCGGTAGCTTGTCGAACAGGTTCCATAACCTGTTCAGCACGTAAACGGGCTTTCTCGCCTCCGGCTTTCAAGATGTCTAAAACTGTATCTTTTCGTGCCTCAAAATAAGCGCGTTTTTCGCAGGCTTCGGCAAAATAATCAGTGACTAACTCGAGTAGTTCTTTCTTGGCGTGACCGTATCCAAAACCGCCCTCACGATATTTCTGAGCAATTTCCTCCGTCTTTGATTTTTCTGCAAATAATTTGATTAAAGCAAACACATTACACTTTGACGGATCTTTTGGGTCTTCGAGGGGTGTTGCATCGGTTACAATCGACATCACTTTTTTCTTAAGGTCTTTACCTCTGTCAAAAATAAAAATGTGATTGTTATACGACTTACTCATTTTCCGCCCGTCAATACCCGGCACAACGGCAACATCTTCAACAATGAAAGGTTCGGGTATTCTTAGATGGTCTCCGTTAAAGGTATTATTGAATTTCTGAGCTAAATCGCGTGAAAACTCAAGATTTTGTTTTTGATCGGCACCAACGGGTACAACATCCGAATGATAAATGAGGATATCAGCGGCTTGAAGAACAGGGTACGTAAACAAACCGATATTTGGCGCCAGCCCCTGCGCTACTTTGTCTTTATAAGCCACGCCTTTTTCCATAAGGCTGACCGGACAAAGTGTACCGAGCATCCATGCAAGTTCGTTTACCTGAGGTACATCACTCTGGGCGAAAAATGTACACTTTTCGGGATCAAGCCCAAGCGCGAGATAGTCGATGGCTACATCAATAGTATATTCCCGAAGTTTATCGGCATCTCTGAGCGAAGTGAGCGCATGGTAATTTGCAATGAAATAAAACGCATCACCCTTTTCTATGAAATCCAGGTGTTGCTTCATAGCCCCAAAATAATTTCCGTAGTGAAGCCTGCCTGATGGCGTAATTCCTGATAAAATAGTTTTTTTAGACATTCTCTAATTTCTAAACATTTAATGCGTAACTAAGTGCCTGAACAAGTGCCCGGGCTTTATTAACTGTTTCTTCGTATTCAAGATCGGGTTTGCTGTCGGCAACAATTCCGGCTCCGGCCTGAATATACACATCTTTTTTCGTTGCAATCATAGTTCGAATTGCAATACATGTGTCCATATTTCCTGAAAAGTCGAAGTAGCCGACGGCTCCGGCATAAGGTCCGCGTTTTACGGGTTCAATTTCGTCTATGATTTCCATTGCCCGAACCTTTGGTGCCCCACTAACCGTTCCGGCGGGGAAGCAATGACGAAGTGCATCAACGGCATCGGTTGATTCGGCAAGTTCGCCGGATACTTCGCTCACAATGTGCATTACATGGGAGTAGCGTTCAATAGTTCTGTCTTTTGTAAGTTTTACTGTTGATGATTTACAGATACGGGATAAATCATTTCGTCCTAAATCAACCAGCATGATATGCTCAGCTAATTCTTTATGATCGGCTGCCAAATCTTTTTCAAGTTCCAAGTCTTCTTCGGGAGTTGCGCCTCTTTTTCGGGTTCCGGCAATTGGCAAGACCCGCGCATTTCCATCCTGCACAGAAACCAGTACCTCCGGCGATGAACCAACCAACGAAAAGTCATCAAAATCCAGATAAAATAAATACGGACTCGGATTTACCATTCGGAGCGCCCTGTAGAGCATGAACCTATCACCCGAAAAACTGTTTTTAAACCGCTGCGATAAAACCACTTGAAAGATATCCCCCTCATAAATATACTCGCGTGCTTTTTCAACCATTTGGTGAAATTCTTCCCGCTTAATATTACTTTCAACATCTTCGTTTTCCAGCGTGAGAGTCGTTCTTGCAGGAACTGGTTTATGAAGCAATTCTTCCATTTGGTCTAAATCGGCCTGCGCATTTTGATAGGCTTCATCAAGTTCAGAATCATTCAACCCTTCTGTAAATACAGTTTTGATTAGTACAACACGGTGTTGAACATGGTCAAAAGCAAAAATCTCATCATAAAAACCCCAAATTGATTCAGGTAAAATCAAATCATCTTGCGGAGTATCCGGTAGATTTTCCGTTAATCGTATGGTATCGTAGGCAGCAAATCCAACCGCCCCACCAGTTAGTTTGGGAAGACCGGGAATCTTAGGCTCAGTGTAATTGGTTAGCAACTCTTTGAGAACAGCGTAGTAGTCGCTTCCTTTGTCGGTTTCTTCACCCTTGCGTGTAGTAAGACTACATGTACCGTTATTAAATGTTAACACCTGAAATGGATTTCTACCAATGAAGGAATATCGGGCGAGCTGTTCGCCTCCTTCAACCGATTCTAATAGAAAAGGAAACTTCGCATCATCCCTGATTTTAAGAAATACAGATACGGGTGTTAGTGTGTCCGCTAATGCAAACCTACTTACAGGTATGGCAGTATAAGTTTCTGCAAGCTTCTTAAACGAATCAAAGTTCATTAAAAATGATTACTTTCTTATTTTTTATGGGTTTATACAATAAAAAAACCCGTCAAATCTACAATGACGGGTTTGGACATAACATTAACAGACCGAGTCTCAACCCTTAGGGATTGTACCACCATGTTATTATTGTACTTGTTACGTTAATCATATTTTAAAATAATTTAATCGGTAAAGAATGTCAATTTAAAAAGCGGGTTAATTGCATTTTATTTGTACTGAGGGCTAATTCTTTTTGGATTTTTTCTTTTCAGAAATTCTATTTGACAATCCTTCAATTAGATACCCCAAATACCTATGCTAATCTAAAGGACAATTTTTGGGTTTGCTGTCTGTAGAGCAATGGGGTGCAACCCATTGTTTTCTGCACCTTCTACAAATAAAAACCAAATGTCGTAGACATGACCTAATATCATAACACCACATTTTATTGTGGGAAAAATGGCAGCTATGAATTTGCACCTATTTAACAAGTTATGAAGCCTTAAAACCCTTGATATCATCCCCCAAATCAGCTCAGCTGATTTCCCCCCTTACAAAGGGGGATGCTTTTAAGTATATAAATATTAATATTATACAAATATAAAATTGGCAAAATTGTAGTGGCAATTCATGAATTGCCACTACACAGGTCTCATTAGAAAAACCTAAAATGCCGTAGGCATTACCGTATATCACATCCCCAAAAATCACCCGATACCATTGTAGTTCAGACGCCAGTAACCAATTATAGTCGGGGTAATTCCAATTGGCTGTAGTACACCACTATGCAGTATGGCGGGAGAATCTCGCAGAAACGACTTAATAGACAAATAAACCTGACAGGATTTCGAAATCCTGTCAGGTTTTCTTTGTGTCAACGAAATTCTTCGTATCAATATAAATTAGTAACTACAATGTGCTTAAGTTCTTAATTGTCAAACCCGAGTAACTTTGTTTCTCATACTCCGGCTTTAAAATACCAAAAACCAATTTATCGAGATATTCACCTTTTTTAAACGCATGCTGCCGAAGTTTCGCTTCTTGCATAAATCCTAATGACTCGATTATGTGAATCCATGCATCGTTAAAATCGAAAGATGTAGTCATTACTTTATTCATATTAAGGTTCTCAAAGCAGTACTTTAAAGCCAATTCTGAAGCAGCTTTCCCGTAACCAAGATTACGGAAATCTTTTTCAGCTATAGTACACTCCATAAAGCATCGTTTATTTTGAGTATCAATACCATGTATATCTACCAAACCAATTAGCCTGTTGGTGTTGTTTTCAAGAACTTCAAATATAGAAACTGTTGGGTTATCGTCACTATCGAGTTCTTTCAGGCGGGCAACAAATGATTGATAGCTTTCTTTTTCGTGTGGGTAGTCAGAATCGTAGTAATTAAGCTCTTCATCGTTGTTCCATTTATAGTGAACATCAATGTTGGCCCAATTAATGGGACGCAAATGTACCATGCAGATAATTTAAATTAATAGTTTGTAACTACGTAGAGAATTTAAAAATATTTTTTGACAATCCTAACTATTTGTTCAAAAAAGCGCTTTTCTTTCACAATATTTTTTTATTAGGTAGATTTACAAAAGCTCCTACTGTTACTGAAAAAAAAACTAACCTTAACTATAAAGACATATTATCAGTTAAACTGGCAAAAACAATACCTCAATTCTAATTTTTAGGTTGAATTATGTATATTTGTCGAAAATTAAATACCGTTAATAAAAATTTAATTGTTTCTAAAACTCCTCAACTAGTGAATGTAATACGCTAATTGATTGTTTGAGAAGTCATATTCAAAATTTTTATAATGAATTGAAATCGGTATTTTCGATTTTCAATTTTTAATGAAATTATTTTTATCACTTTTCTCTTATTTTTTTGATGCGTAAGAAAAACATTGATTTAATTAATGGCTATACAGAGAGTTTAATCAACCTGTTAGACAATGAGAACTTTGATTCATCTGTTAATAAGTCTATAAAAGATGCATTTGATTGGGGTGAGTCGTTACTTTCGGTAACAATACCATTTGAAAAAATTGATCCGCTCGCCGTTTTAGAGTTGCTTTCGAAGCCTGATGAATGCCTATTTTACTGGGAGCAACCATCAGAGAAAATAGCTATCGCATCAGGTGGCAGCATACTAAAACTTCGTTCCGAGTCTGAATCACGATTCTCTGTTATTTCATCGGCTATTTCAAACTGGAAAAACCGAATTAGTGAGTACAATTCTTTTAATCATAGTTTAGCAGGTGTACAGTTTTTAGGCGGATTCTCATTCTTTGATAAAGTTAAAGCTGAACCATGGATACCTTTTGGTTCCTCCTGCTTTATCGTTCCGGAATGGACATTTGTAACCGACGGCGAACTTAGTTTACTAACGGTTAATATTAAAGTAACAAAGCATCAGGGCGTTTCTCAAATTAAAGAGTTAATTGAAACGAGGTTTACAGGTATTTTCGAAGATATCTATAGTCTTGAAGATTTCAACAATTTAGAAAACATAAATTATTCAAATCCTGCAGTAAAAATACTTCAGGATGAGGCTTTTGATGCATGGGTAACAGGGGTTAACAACGCAAAATCTTTAATTAAACAAAATGTTTTTAATAAAATTGTTTTGTCAAGATGCTTGCG
>PXCK01000097.1 GCA_003566635.1 Balneolia bacterium
ATTTTTGGAGAGTTAGAGGTGAAAATGATAATGGCTTTGGTCCTTGGTCGGCATTTGCACAATTCACTACCGCCGCCACTACATCTGTTAACCCTGACGAGTTTTTACCTGTTAGTGTTGAGCTAAAACAAAACTACCCGAACCCATTCAACCCTACAACACAAATTACGTTCACACTTTCTCAACCTCAGGAAGTTCAGTTAGCCATCTACAATACCGTAGGACAGCGTGTCGCTACTATAGCAAACGGGAGATTTAACGTAGGAAAACATTCTGTATCGTTCGATGCCAGTGATTTATCGAGTGGAGTTTATTTGTACAGGTTATCTACCAGTGAAGTTGCTTTAACAAGAAAAATGACACTTATTAAATAAAACCTGCCAAACTTTATTTTAAACCTTATTTAAAAATGCCGATGTAGTGAGCTTAATTCTGCTTTGCATCGGCATTTTATTAACACGGATTATTCACCAAGAAATTTTCTTGGTAGCAAGGCGAAGGTGGAAAATCAGCGGAAGGGTAGCTGAGCCAGCCATGGGTTTCGTTTCACGGGAATCGCTTCACTCGGTGCACTTCGTGAGAATCGCTTTGCTCGGTGCGTTTCACGGAAATCGCTTCGTTTGGGGCACAAATGCCTGCAACAAGCTTATACCAATTTTACGACTTATTAATCCTCAAAATCTACAGCACCATCCCCCCGAATTGGCTACGCCAATTCGTACCCCCTTACAAAGGGGGATGTATTTACGTTATTAAATAATAATTACTTACAACGCCTTAGAAGATCTTATACAGCAACCATGGAATTCGCTTCGCGGTAATCGCTTCGCTCGGAGTGCAGCTTTTTAACCATACCCAAATTTGAGCAAGTATGAAATTTGTCTATACATAAGAATTTCAATAGCATATGATTTAAACTTTATACTTTCGTGAATAATTCGGTCTAAACGTGCTTCTCAACATCCAAAACATAGGCATGGAACGGATTGGTTCGTTCACTTGAACATGCTTCGTTTTGTTGCTTAACTTCGTCGAGAATTCTTTGAACAGTTTCTGAATCCTGAAATGAAAAAAACAATGTCGAATAAACACCGTGATCACCTTGAGAAAACCATGATCTCATATCAGGCTTATGGTGTTTAGTATGAAATCCGTGCATTTCTGTTTCGCTGTAAACAGGAACATTATTACTTGTCATCATTTTACGCACTTCGTCAGCGTATTCCGCTATACTTAAAATCATTAGTAGTTTCATAATAAAAAAATTTAGGCAGTTATAACCATGTATGTGGATACAACTGCCCGATTAAAAATTAAGCTTCTTCAAATTTTCTTTTTTGTACCATGAAATAAATCAGTGGTACCGTAATTAAGGTTAATGCAGTAGATGCAATTGCACCACCCATTAGTGAGATTGCCAATCCTTGAAAAATGGGGTCAAACAAAATTACTATTGCTCCAATTACTACCGTTCCGGCAGTGAGCAAAATTGGCATGGTACGAACCGCACCGGCTTCAACAACAGCATTCTGCAATGATTGACCTTCTCTTAAACTGATTTGAATAAAATCAATTAACAGAACTGAGTTACGAACCATTATACCGGCCAATGCTATGAGACCAATCATAGATGTAGCTGTAAAAAAGGCTCCGGTAAGCCAGTGGCCAATTAAAATTCCGATTAGTGAAAGCGGTATAGCAATCATCATAACAATGGGAACTCCAAAATCCTGGAACCAACCTACTATGAGTATGTAAATGATGATTAATACAACAGCAAATGCAATACCCAAATCTCGGAAAACTTCCAATGTTATCTGCCATTCCCCATCCCATTTTACAGTAAAGTTTTCTGTATCGGTTGGTAAAGCTGCATAAAGCTGATTCACAGTATAACCATGAGAAACATTAAGTTCATCAATTTGGCTTTTGGCATCCAATATGGCATAAACCGGGCTTTCAATTTCGCCCGCTACTTCCGCCACAACATAAACAACTCTTCTTTGATTTTTTCTGTGGATACTTTTTCCGATGGTTCGTTCTTCCACATCTACAATGTTGGAAACAGGTACCATAGCTCCTGTTTGAGATTGAACGTGCAAACCGGTTAATCTGTCAACACCGGAGCGTTCACTTTCATCGAGACGTAGTACAACCGGAACTGTTTGCATTTCGGCTCCATCATGAAGATGTGTTATTTGGTGTTGGCCAAGTGTTACTCCTATTGTATGGGCAACGTGTTCGGGCATGAGACCCAATGTTGCTGCTTTTACCCTGTCAACATTTAAACGGTACTCTACCTGATCGGCTTCTACCATCCAATCTACATCTACAATGCCGGGCGTATCTTCAAATATTTGTACGATTTGTGCTGCCAAGTCTCTCTTCATTTCTAAATCCGGCCCATAAACTTCGGCTACCAAAGTTGACAAAACAGGTGGACCCGGTGGAACTTCAACGACTTTAACATTTGCTCCATATCTCTGACCTACAGCTTGCACCAATGGACGAATTCTTTTGGCAATATCATGGCTCTGATCAGACCGTTCACTTTTATCCAATAAGTTTACTTGTATATCGGCCGTGTTTGAATTTTGTCTTAAATCGTAACTGCGAACTAGTCCATTGAAATTAATTGGAGCATTTGTACCCGCATAAATTTGATAATCGTAAACTTCGGGAACATCAGCCAGTACCAAACCAACTTCCTGAGCAACCGCATACACACGCTCCAATGTTGTACCTTCAGGCATATCAATAATGAGCTGAATTTCATTTTTATTATCAAATGGTAACATTTTCACTTCAACCCATCTAACATAAAAGAGGAGCATAGTCGCAAATAAAATTAATGTTGTAACTCCCAAAAATGTCCACCTTTTCCATGCGCTTTCAAGTAGTGGGCGCATAGTTTTACTATAGATTTTATATATGATGGTTTCTTCCAGAACATATTCCTTTTGAGATTTACCTTTTCCCCCATCTTTTTTAGAAGGCTTAAGCAATCGGTAACCTAACCAGGGAGTTGCTATGAGAGAAATAATTAATGATAAAATCATGGCAACTGTAGCACCGATTGCTATCGGGCTCATATAGGGACCCATTAAACCTGACACAAAAGCCATTGGTATGACGGCAGCTATAACCGTAAAAGTTGCCAAAATTGTGGGATTCCCTACTTCATTAATAGCATATATAGCTGCTTGACGAAATGGCAGTTTCTTCATTTGGAAATGCCTGTGCATATTTTCAGCTACAATTATGGAATTGTCAACTACAATACCGGTCACAAACACCAACGCAAATAAGGTGATTCGATTCAAGGTGTAGTCATACATGTAATAAAAGAAAAGAGTGAGTGCAAATGTGATAGGTACAGAAATAAAAACTACCAAAGCACCTCGCCAGCCCATTGCCAGAAAAACCACAAATGTAACTGCTAATACTGCAACAATAAGGTGAATCAACAAAGTGGATACTTTCTCCGTAGCTGTTTCACCATAATTTCTCGTTGTTACAACCTCAATATCAGGTGTAATAACTGATCCTCTCAAGGTTTCAATTATTCGTTCAATTTGGGATGCGATTGTCATTGCATCGGCACCCTGTCTTTTGGCTACAGATAATGTTACAGCCGGAAAGGTTTCACCTTGTTGCAGACCACTTGCTTCTGATGCACCGGGTCCTACACTGTAGGTTACATAGTTCGTTGCTTCACCGGGACCATCAGTAACGGTGGCAACGTCGCGGAGTAATATCGGTTCACCACCCTGCACATCTACAACAATGGATCCTATTTCATCGCTGTTTTGGAAGAGACTTCCTGTTTGTACCAGATATTCCGTGTCATTAAGATTAAATGAACCGGAGCTAAACTCTTGATTCGCAGCTTGAACTATTTGAACTAAGCGTAAAGGGTCTATACCCGACTCTGCCATTTTTACTTTATCGATTGTAACAGATACTACCCTGCTTCTTCCGCCATGTATTTTGGTTTCGGCTACATCATAAACTGTTTTTATTTCATTTTCTACTTCCTGAGCAACTCTTCTAAGACCGAAATCATCTACTGTATCACTCCAAAACGTGAGTGAAACAATTGGAACATCGTTTATCGATCTCGTTTTAATAAGCGGCATGGTTACCTGATCCGGCTTAGTATCCATAAACTTCATAATTTCATTATAAAGTCGTACAAGGCTACGCTCTACATCTTCGCCAACATAGAACCTTGCTGATACCATAGCTTTTTCCGGCATACTGGTTGAATAAACATATTCAACACCCGGTATATTGGTAAGAATTTTCTCCAATGGAATTGCAATTCTTCGCTCAACTTCTTCGGGAGTTGCCCCCGGATAACCCACAAATATATCTGCCATAGGAACATCAATTTGTGGTTCTTCTTCACTGGGTGTTAACCAAACTCCGTAAACTCCAATTGCAAGGAAGGCAATCATCAACAACAATGTTAACTTCGAATCGATAAACGCCTGAGCAATATTTCCGGCTAATCCTGTTTTCATTTTATTATTCCTTACAATTATTATTGATTGCTAACCAGAATCCCCTGACGAAGTGCCGGGTCTGCAATCGTAACATATCGTTCGCCTTCATCAAGACCGGATACTATCTCAACTTTATCGTCAGTATGTTTACCCGTTCTAACCCAACGTAGTATAAGCCTGTTATCATCGGTAACTGTATAAACTCCTGTAAGTTGTCCCCGTTTAATTAAGGCTGATTTGGGGATTTGAATACCTGCTTCCTGCGATGTAGGAATAAGTAGCTCAGCATACATTCCGGCTCTTAATCCTGTAGTTTGTTCTGATTCATCTAAAATGGCTTCAACACTAAATTGACGGTTTGCAGGATTTGCAACCGAACTCAAATTAGTTAATCCACCGTAAAAAGTATCAGCACCTAAAGCCGGAATACTCACTGTTACCGACATACCTTCTTCAACTTTATTTATAATTCGTTCAGGAACCGAAGATTGAATCTTAAGTTTTTCTGAATCGGAAATAGAAAGTATTGGATGGCCCGGCGTTGCCAAATCGCCGGTGTTGTTAAACTTTTGAGTGATTACTCCATTAAATGGTGCTCTGATAATAGTATAAGTCAGCGTTTCGTTAACTTCTTTCATTGCAGCATCTAAGGCTTCAATATTTGCTTTAGCAGCATCATACATGGCAGAAATATCATCCATTTCTTTTTGTGTGGCACTATCATCTCTAAAAAGATTTTTTATTCGATTATAGTTTCTCTCTACATTGGTAAGATGAGCCTGCGCCTGAGCCATATTAGCATCTAATTGCAACTTTCTAGCTTGTATTTGTTCATCTCTAATTCTCGCAAGAATATCACCTTGATTTACAAAATCACCAACTTCTACCTCAAGCTCTGTTATAGTACCCATAATAATGGTACTTAGATTAGCCGTTTGTTGGCTTGTTACACGAGCCGGAAAACTAATTGAAGAACTTTCCTGTGTGTATTCAACAATTCCAATATTCACCCGAACAGCCTCCTGGCTCTCAATTACTGTCTCGCCTCTGTTGCATCCACTTAATGCATACGTACTAAATAGCAGTAAAGCGAGAACACCTTTTACTTTTATATTGATAATATTTTTCATGATCATGTTATCCGAAAATAGTTTTGTTATTATTTTAAAAATTGGTTTCTGTTATCATGTCGATAGCTGCCACACTTATATTGTGTGCATAAATGGCCATGAAATACTGCATTCGAGCTTCCAGCAATCCTGTCTCAGCACGCAATAAATCGGTGGTGTTTTCCATACCCTCACTAAACCTGTTTGATCTGATTCGTGTGTTTTCTTGTGCCTGCTCTATAGTTTGTTCAGCAATTTCTATTTGAAGGATTGCCAATTCCAACATTCTACTTGCATGAGCTACCTTCGTGCTCATCTGAAGTGTTACATTTTCGAGCATAGTCTCAGCAGTTTTTTTGTTTGCTTTAGCCTGCATCACTTTGCCTGATTGTTGAAACCCGGAAAATATCGTCCAACTAAGATTGGCTCCAATCATATAATGTTGATTTCCAAAACCAAAAGCATTTGAGTCATTTAATTCTAAGCTGCCAAAAAGATTAACTCTTGGCAAATAAGAGAATTGAGACGCTTGTAACATTTTATCGGCTGCCTCAACTTGATAACGAACAGATCGAATCATGGCATTATCTACTACGCTCATTTGGAGATTAGTATCTGGTGTATTGTACTCAACTTTTATTAACTCATCAGCAGGGATAATTTTACTGTTAATATCTACCCCCAAAATATGGGCTAATTGTTGCTGTAAATCTTGGTATTCGTTCTCTATTCTTAAAATTTCGCTCGTTATCCCTAATTGAAACACATTTGCTGCAAGCTTATCGGCCTTACTTATCATTCCCTCTTCAAAAAAGCGAATAGCCTGTCTGTGATGCTCTTGCGCAGTTAATAATGCTTTCTCAAGAACTTCTTTCTGTTTAATACTTAATTGAAGTTTATAGTATATATCTTGAATCTCGAATATCTTTTGCAATTTAGTAGCATTTACCTGTTCTTGTGTTGACCTAACTAATTGTTGAACAGCTCTGCGTTGTTGTATTAAATCAGCATTAAATAGTGGCTGCTGAATTTCTAAGACAGTACTGAAGTTTTCATAGGCTCCCGGATCATTCAAGTTTACAGGATCAAAATCCTGCATGGTTACAGCCGTTTGTTTTAGCTTAAAACCAAATACATTTAATGGATCATTGGTGGAAATTGCATTGTACTGAACACTTATATTAGGAAGAAAAACGGCTGAAGTCTGTTGATACTGACCTCTTGATTCCAGGTTATTGTATTGAGCTAATTTTATTTCTCTATTATGCTCAAGCCCAAGACTTATTGCTTCACTTAGGCTTAAATATTTCACATCTTCTCCCTGTGCAGTAAGGGTATTCACACTCAATAGCAACAAAATCGCCAATGTGAATACCTTTCTTAAAGGATGAACAATCTTTTGTTTCATATACTTTATAACTATGTAGTAATATTTAGATTCAAAAAAAATGCCAAATGGCATCTGTAACATTATAAAAGACAAGCAGATTACTAATTGCTTGAATTTTTAAAGTTGAATAATAATACGACTATTTTCTTTAACATTCAATATTTTTATTGAATGTTAAAAGTGCCCGATATTTTTGGGTAATTAGTATAAGATTTAAATTTCATGTTGTCGTGAATAATTCGGGTTAATTCTGAAAAAAAATGCCACTACCTATATAGGCAGTGGCACTCATATTATGCATTTTAAAAATTAATTTTTTAAACCGTCAACTCCTCCGGAATGGGTACACCGGCAGCTTCACACATCAGATTGAATAAATCTGTATTTCGGGTAAATCCTGTTAAGGTTTCAATTCCCGGCCCTGCAGCTGCCAGTTCTACATAATCGGCTGTATGGACAGAACCGGTAAAGGTAACGCTAAAATGGTTAGCAAGAACATCAGACAAAGTAGCCCAACGTGAACTTCTCATTTCGTACGCAGCATGGTATTCACCCTCGAAAGCTCTTCTTATAAAATTAGCTTGGTCACGAGTAATTTCAATTCTTGTTGCTTCTTCTACCACTTCAATAATGTTTCGTTCAGTTGCAGGAATGTCATTCAACTGACTTAAAATCCAGTTATTTGAATATTTCACATGCTGTAATTTATCAAAATTTGGAAGTGAATCGTTATATCGTGAACCTGCAGCATTTAAGGCAGGATTTGCATTTCCATGGTCGGTAGTAATAAAGATTAATGTTTCATCAGGATGCTTTTCATAAAAATCCCACACTTTTTCAATGGCATCATCAAACGCAATTTGATCGTAAATCAAACCGGACTGACTCATACCATGTGCTGCATGGTCTACTCTTCCTCCTTCAACCTGCATAATAAATCCGTTACCTGAGCTATAAAGTTTTTCAATGGCAAATTCGGTCATTTCAGCTAAGGTAGGCACATCCCGTAATAGCTCAGGTGTATTTAGTTGATCAATGGTGTAAGGCAAATGATGATCGGTAAATAACCCTAAGACTCTGTGATTATCTTCTGATGCATTGTACATTTCTTCTTTTGTACGGGCGATATGATAATTTTTTTGAAGAAACTCATTGTATAAATCACGGTTATCTTCACGGTTTTC
>PXCK01000215.1 GCA_003566635.1 Balneolia bacterium
AATTAGCCGGACGATTAAACCGCCCATTTGCATAGAGAATATTTAGAAATCATTAAATTATTATGAGTAAGAAAAAAACAACAGAAGAAGTATTAGATGATGCGGTTTCAAATGAAGCTGCACAGGAAGTTGAAATCAATACGGGTGCAGATGAAAGCACCAATACTGATATTGAAATTCTAAAGACTGAAAATGAAGCCTTAAAAGAAATGCTTCAACAGAAGGAAGAAATAATCCTTCGAAAATCAGCGGAATTTGAAAATCTTAAAAAGCGTACTCAAAGAGAAATTTCCCAAAGTTTTCAGGATGCACGAATTGCATCAATCAAAGAATTCTTAGAAGTTTTTGATGATTTGGAACGCACCATCGATGCCTTGAAAGACACAGAAGAAACGCCCTTTATTAAAGGAGTAAAATTGGTTCGTAATAAATTCGCTGATATTTTGGAGCACAAGGGTGTAGAGCGGATTGATGAAGTAGGCGTTCCTTTTAATGTAGATTTGCATGATGCACTTCTTAAACAACCGGCTTCCGATGAAAACACGGGCAGTGACATTGTGCTTCAGGTTCTCGAAAGCGGGTACAGAATGGGTGAGCGCGTAATCAGACACGCGAAAGTTATAGTAAGCGAGTAATTTATAATGAGTAAAAGAGATTATTACGAAGTACTTGAAGTAAGTAAATCGGCGACGGCTGACGAAATTAAAAAAGCCTATCGTAAAAAAGCGATGCAATATCACCCGGACCGAAATCCGGATGACCCCGAGGCTGAGCGAAAGTTTAAAGAAGCTGCCGAAGCATTCGACGTTTTAAAAGACGATCAAAAACGTGCTCGATACGACAGATACGGGCATCAGGGAATGCACTCGGGTGGGTTTAATGAACCGAATTTCCAGAATGTTGATTTCGAAGATATCTTTAGCCGCTTCGGTGATATTTTCGGGGGTGATATTTTTGGTGGAGCCGGCGGCGGCAGATCTCGTGGTGGCGGCCGAAGAAGTGCCGGAATCCCCGGCGATGATATGAAAGTTCGCTTGAAGCTCACCCTTGAAGAAATAGCGTTTGGTGTTGAAAAGAAGATTAAGCTCAAAAAATATGTAAAATGCGCAAGCTGTAACGGTACAGGAGCCGAAACAGATGCTGATTTTATGACGTGTTCCACTTGTAGCGGAACCGGGGAATATCGTCAGGTTTCCAGAACTATGTTTGGTTCCTTTGTGAACGTGCAACCCTGCCCGTTGTGTAACGGCGAGGGAAGAACCATCAAAAATAAGTGTAAAACCTGCTCGGGTGAAGGACGCACAAAAACAGAAGAAACCATATCTGTTCGAATTCCATCAGGTGTTAGTAACGGCAACTACATTACCCTAAGAGGTCAGGGCAATGCCGGACTTCGTGGCGGACCTGCCGGTAATCTTATTGTTTTAATTGAGGAAGAAGAACACAAATACTTTGAGCGCGAGGGAGACCATATTTTTTATGATCTTCAAATAAGCATACCCGATGCAATTCTTGGCTCTGAAGTTGAAGTGCCAACATTAAAAGGGAAGGCCAAACTACGTGTTGAGCCCGGAACGCAACCCGGCAAATTACTTCGAATGAAGGAAAAAGGAATCCAGAGATTGAATTCCAGCCAGAAAGGAGATCAATTTGTCCGCGTAAACGTTTATATTCCAACAAGTATTGATAAGGAAGAACGAGAGCTACTCGATCAGCTCAGAGAATCTGATAATTTCGACCCATTGAAACAAATTGATTCAAACGATGGATTTTTTTCCAGACTCAAAAAAATGTTTACGTAACATCTTCGTTAAAGGACTGAATTTTAAACAAACTACTTACTATGCAAAAAATATTTAACCATTTCATTGTTTTATTGTTACTTGGTGTTTTAACAACTGCTTGTGCTCAATCGGATGCAAACTTGAATAAAGATCAACAATCGCTTGTTGAAAACGCGGTATTTACTGATTTTGAGGGTAACGAATTTTCAATCGCCGATTTTGAAGGCAAGACTGTAATGATTGATTTTTGGGAAACATGGTGTGCTCCATGTATTAATATGATGCCTACTCTTGACAGGTTAATGGCCGACTACGAAGATAATTTTGTTGTTTTGGCAACTTCCCCCATGTGGATGGACGATGAGGAAACCATCAAAAGGTTTATAGCCCAAAACGATTTCCGGATGTTATTTGTAAAAAATGCTCAATTAGCTACTGATTTGGGCGTGACAGGCATTCCGTATAAAGTTTTTGTTGGGCCGGACGGTACCTTCTACAAAGCCGAAACCGGTTCAAGAGGCCCTGAAAGAGATTACGAAACCATAAAAGAAATTATTACAAAATTCATGTAAGTTTTTGGTATTCGAGAATTTTGAAAAGTCGCCTTGGGAAGCCGGGGCGGCTTTTTTTGTGTTCTGAGCAAAACCATTGCGATAAAACCGGAATGACTCTTCATTCAATAGTTAACTTTAGCTTTTTTCCCAGTCCTGCCTCTACAATTTTTCGGAATGATGACATTTCAAGATCAGTTTTATCGTTTTCAATTCTGGAGATATAATATTTTGTAGTGCCACTTCTAACAGCTAATTGTTCTTGAGTCATGCCTGCCTTCAGTCTGGCTTTTTTTATAAGTTTTCCGTATCGGAATTTTGATGCATCCTGCAAGTCATCGCTAAGTTCATACAAAACATCAGCACCTACCTCGTAAGGGACAGATATTTGCTCTCCGTTTTCATCATTTATTGTTATTTCAATATTGGGCCAGGAAAGCGTAAAATTTCTGAGTTCGACTTTTTTAAATTCATCCTCATCAAGTAATGGAAATTCAAGATCATTTTTGCCCACATTCCATTGTTTGAAAATCTTATCAAAATCCAACAATCGACTCTCTCCATTGTTGAACATGCATTGAATTGTAAGACCATTTATCGCTTCAATTTTTAAAATTTTTGGTATTTGAATTCTCTGTCTCATGGCCTCGGATTTAATTTGTTAAACGTATCCAAAAGGTACTTTTTATTTTGAGATGCCCATTTGATAACTTTTTTTCTTTGAACTTTTGGTATTTCACCTGCATAAGTTTCCAATGTTTCTATAATAACAAGCTCTTCAAATTCGGCATATTTTACATGGATATGGGGTGGTGGATGTTCACGCGAGTAAATATCAATTTTTATAGTATCAATTATTTTAATTGTTGGCATTCTAAGTTGTCTAAGTAGGTAACAAATTAGCTTGTATTTCCCCCAAAAGCAAGCTAAAGTTATATCTAAATATTAAAAACAAAACTAACCCTCATTTACCCCTATTCTAAAAACGAAAGATACCTAAACCAAATTATCAGTCTTTCCCAAGCTCTCTTCGTGCATTTTTTTTCGGTAGGCATCTAATTTTTTTGCAAGCTCTTTATCACTTGTAGATAGAATTTGGAGGGCAAGCAACCCGGCATTGGTCGCGTTGTTTATTGCCACTGTAGCTACGGGTACACCTTTGGGCATTTGCACGATAGATAGCAAACTATCCATTCCTTTAAGCTGTTTTGTTTCAACGGGAACACCAATAACCGGCAGGGTAGTGTAGGCGGCTATCATTCCGGGGAGATGAGCGGCGCCACCGGCTCCGGCTATGATTACTTTATAACCCAACTCACGTGCAGAGGCGCCAAAAGATGCCATTACATCAGGAGTACGATGAGCCGAAACAACTTTTTTATCGCAATAAACGCCAAATTCATGACAAATTTCATAGGCGGCTTTCATAACCGGCCAGTCGGAATCACTGCCCATTATAACGGCAATTTGGGGTGTGGGAGTAGTCATAAGTTATAAAGTAATGTTGTTTTCTATTTCAATTGCTTTTTCCAAAACCTGAGATTGATTTTGGCCAGTAAGGGTAATATGTCCCATTTTTCTGCCAACTCTGCTCTCTTTTTTACCATAAATGTGTACATGGCAATCATCACTGAAATCATCCTTCAAAATTTCGAATACAGCAGCCTCATTTCGTTTCCCAAGGATATTTACCATTACTGCAAAAGGCTCAATTAAATCTGTTTCGCCTAAGGGAAGTCCACAAACCGACCGAACGTGATTTTCAAATTGGGACGTTTTGCAAGCTTCTATAGTATAGTGGCCCGAATTATGAGGGCGTGGCGCGCATTCATTCAAAAGAATTTCATCCTGATCAGTCAGGAAAAACTCAAACCCGACAATGCCTTTAGCATCAATCGCTTCCATCGCATTTATCGCAATTTCCCGGGCTTTTTCACGGATGGTTCGGGTAACTCTTGCCGGTGCAATCACCGTTTTGCAGATGTGCCCTTCCTGAATACTTTCGACGCATGGATAGGCAACAATGCCATGTTCGTTGCGGGCAACCATTACTGCTAGTTCCATAACAAATTGGACTTTTTTCTCGGCTATGATTTCTCGTCCTTCAGCACCGCCCAATCGCTCAAACGCATCCCAAGCTTCATCATTTGTTTTAACTGTAGCATTGCCATATCCATCATACCCACCTTTTGAAGATTTTAAAATGTAAGGCCAGCCGAATTTTCCACCTGCCTTTTTTAAATCCTCTTTATTAGTAACAACCTGGAATGGTGCTACATTAATACCGGCATCCCGGAAGGTTTCTTTTTCAATTCGTTTATTTTCAATTTTCTTGAAGGTATCAGGGGATGGATAAACAGGTGTTCCGGTTTTTATTTGAACACGATCTAACAAATCTCCATCCAGGAACTCATTTTCAAGTGTTACCACATCGGCCCACTCAAATAACTTTGTTAATGTCTCCTCATCGTTATAAGAACCTCGAAATATATGAGGAGTTACTTCTTCCATTGGGTCCGTTCCGGATGCAGATGTAACGGCTCCAACCTGAATACCAAATCGAAAAGCCTGATAGGCAGTCATTCGCGCAAGTTGACCGCCTCCAATAATTCCAAGTTTAAAACTGGCCGGTAAAGAAATTCTATCAGACATAATTGTAAAACCCTATAGCTAAAAGCAGGTTAAGTTTTCGTATTTTTAGGGCAAAATAAGCATAATTAGAGAGAACAACTCACAATATGGATATCCAAAAAAAATTAGAACAACTTAGTTCCAGGTATAAAGAATTAAACATGCTACTCAGCGATCCTGCTGTATTTGGTGATGCAGAAAAATATGCCTCATTAAGCAAAGAACACAGTGATTTAGGCGATTTGATGGCGATTTACGATAAGTGGAAAAACACAAAAGAGAATATTGAGAATTTGAAAGAGATGATCTCTTCCGAGTCCGATGCTGAGTTGCTTGAGATGGCTAAAATGGAGTTGGGGGAGAGTCAGCCAAAATTGCAGCAATATGAGGAACAGCTAAAAATGAAGCTCGTTCCCAAAGACCCTGAAGATGCCCGGAATGCAATCATTGAAATTCGAGCAGGTACCGGTGGTGATGAAGCCGGAATTTTTGCGGGTGATCTTTACAATATGTATAAGCGATATGCCGATTCTCAACGATGGACGGTAGAATTAATGTCCTTCTCAGAAGCCTCAAAAGGCGGATTTAAAGAAGTTGTATTTATGCTCAAGGGCTCAGATATCTTTGGGAAGATGAAATTTGAAAGTGGTGTGCACCGGGTTCAACGAGTTCCTGAAACCGAATCCCAAGGCAGGGTTCATACATCAGCGGCAACGGTTGCGGTTTTACCGGAAGCAGAAGAAGTAGATATAAAAATTAATCCGGCTGATCTTGAATTCGAAGCATTCCGTTCGCAGGGTGCCGGAGGGCAGCACGTTAACACAACTGACTCGGCAGTACGTATTCGACACGTACCAACCGGTGTAGTAGTGGAGTGTCAGGAAGAGCGATCTCAACATAAAAACCGCGACAAAGCCATGACAATGCTTCGCACTAAACTATATGAAGCCGAGTATGAAGCTAAACGTGCAGAGCGGGCAGCGGCAAGGAAAAGTCAGGTTTCGACGGGTGACAGAAGCGCAAAAATCCGCACTTACAATTTTCCTCAGGGTAGGATGACAGACCACCGCATTAACTTTACCATCTACAATCTTGATGATTTCATGAAGGGAAATATTGAAGAAGTGATTGAAGCACTGCAGGTACAGGATAATCTTGAGAGGATGAACGAGCTCGCTGAAAAGCAGTAGGTTTAATGCATGATTGATCTAAATTTACACTTGGGAATTATTAGTGATAGGTTAAGCTCAATCACCCTTTAGAAATAACCGCTGAACTTGTCCCGGTTTACCGGGATTAAGAAGATTTACACGGATTAGCCTCCCTGTTGGGAGGCAGGCACAGATTACATTCCTAAAGAGTAGTAATCTCTATCAAGCAAAGGGATTGTAGATTAATTTCTCTAAGCCAGCCATAAAGCAAACAGTCAGTACATTAACACAAATTTTATTTGGTGAAGACAAACTTGCTAAGTTTTAGCAAGACTCTAAAACTCACAATTAGTAATTTAACCGCAAGTTTAATATTCGCTATGTTCGAGAGTCGGCTCAAATTCAAATTTATCTAATCGAATAAAAATATTTTTTAACCTGATTTTAAAAGTAGAATTTCTTAATTTTTGTCTTGTAAGCGCTTTTCTGTGCAAAAAATTAAGGTACATAATGATCGTTAAAGACTGGATGTTAATCGGATCAAAAAAACAATATAATCAAAGTGTTAAATTCTAATATCTAAGTTTGATATAGTAATTGTGTTTCGGTATATTTAAGCGATTCCTAATTAAGGGATTCAAAACAGTAAACAAAAAAAGATTTAATTTATCCGGAGTCTAGTATGAGTTATCGGAATGAAGTAAAAAACAAAAAATTATTAAAGTGGGTTGAAGAAGTAGCCCAGTTAACAAAGCCTGACAATATTTATTGGTGTGACGGTTCTGAACAAGAAAATGAAGAAATGTTAAAGACCCTCGTAGATGCGGGTTCTTTTAAGAAATTAGATCAGGAAAAACATCCGGGTTCGTATGCCTGTTTTTCCGATCCGAGTGATGTAGCTAGAGTTGAAGATAAAACGTTTATTTGTAGCCGTAGAAAGCAAGATGCAGGTCCAACAAACAATTGGATGGATCCTGATGAAATGAAGGGTATATTAAACGGTTTATATGATGGATGTATGAAAGGGCGTACGATGTATGTAATTCCTTTCAGTATGGGACCTATCGGTTCTGATATTGCCGAAATTGGAGTTGAACTTTCTGATTCTGCTTATGTAGTTGTGAATATGAGAATCATGACCCGTATGGGTAAAGATGTTATTGATGTTTTAGGTGAAAACGGGGATTTCGTGAAGTGTTTACATTCTGTAGGTGCTCCACTTGAGCCGGGACAGGAAGATGTATCCTGGCCATGTAATCCTACAACAAAATATATCTCTCATTTCCCTGAAGAGAATTCCATTATGTCCTATGGTAGTGGATACGGCGGTAACGCACTTTTAGGTAAAAAGTGTTTCGCATTGCGTATAGCTTCTACTATGGCCCGCGATAATGGCTGGTTGGCAGAGCACATGCTTATTCTTGGTGTAGAATCACCGGATGGCGAAAAAACATATGTTGCAGCCGCTTTCCCAAGTGCTTGCGGTAAAACAAACTTTGCGATGCTTATTCCACCAAAAGAAATGGACGGCTGGAAAGTCACAACCATTGGTGATGATATTGCATGGATTAAACCGGGTGAAGATGGTCGTTTATACGCTATTAACCCTGAAGCAGGTTTCTTTGGTGTAGCGCCGGGTACGAACGAAAAAACGAACCCGAATGCTATGGAATCTATCAAGAAAAATACCATTTACACAAATTGTGGTATTACTGATGATGGTGATGTTTGGTGGGAAGAAAAATCAAAAACTCCTCCTGCAAATATGACCGCATGGACCGGTGAGCGCTATGACCCTGAAAGTGGCAAGCCTGCTGCTCACCCAAATGCAAGATTTACAGCACCGGCAAGCCAGTGTCCATCTATTGACCCGGCTTGGGAAGATCCTGCCGGTGTACCCATTAGTGCATTCATTTTTGG
>PXCK01000188.1 GCA_003566635.1 Balneolia bacterium
AATGCTGCGACCTAAACCAAGAAATATGGGTGGAGATGCATTTGGGAATGACAGCAACTTTTCTGCATTATCATTAAAAAGTAAAATATTACCGCTTGCATTGGTTACAATTAATCCCCTGCTTACCTGATTTATGATAGTACCTAAAATATCTCTTTCGGATGCAAGACGGGCTGAAGCTTTTTTCAATTCAGCATCCAGGCTTTCTTTCTGATATGATAGTTCCAAAGCTATATGTCGGATACTTTTATATAGTTTGTTAATGTGCGGACTTTTAAATTTATCGGATTCAAACCCCTTCGGATCTTCCGTAAGAAAGTCTACCGATTCAGTTAGTTCGTTTATGGGCTTTATATTGTGTTTGATGAGTAGATGAGTGATCCAAGCCAAAATGGATGCAGGAATCAAAACCGATAAAAATAATAAAGGACGATTCTGAGTTACAGTTTCCCTTAAGCTATGGTTGATGGAATCAGGTAAGAAATAGACTAGAGTCGCATAAAATAGAATTACGGCTAAGCAAACTATCAGAAAAAATAAAACCGGAAGGGCTGATAAAATCTTGTCATTTCGCATTGGTTTCAGCCAAAGTTTCCTTCACCTTTTCAACCAATGCACGGGTAGAAAACGGCTTTGATACATATGCATCAGCACCCAATGTAATTCCTTTTGTTATGTCCTGATCCCTGCCTTTAGCTGTTAGCATAATTATTTTCAGATTTTTGAAGTCTTTATTCTTTCTTAGGATTTGCAATACTTCAAAACCATCTCTATTGGGGAGCATAACGTCCAGAAGAACTAAGTCCGGCTTCTCTTTTTCTATTAAATCAAGAGCTTGTTCGCCATTTCGGGCTACAAAAACATTGTAGCCGTGCTGTGCCATTAAAAACTCGAGTGAAATGACAATATTGGGTTCGTCATCAACAATTAAAATTTTGTGTGCCATGCATGAATGTAAAAATTCAATTAATTACTTGCAATGTAGAGTAATCATATTTTTTGAGGTGCTGAAATATTGTTTATGTTTCATCAGTAAATCTTTATTTGATTAGTCATCACTCAGTTATACTTACTCCTTTATTTAAGTTAAATCACATTGAATCTGATCAAGTATATAAAATAACCTTCAGGTTTTACCTGTCGCCTTCCTACTGTTATGATAAGGTTTATTCCACTTTAGCATGCAATCTACGCCTGCCTCCCAACAGGGAGGCTAATCTGTGAATATTTGCTTAATCAGTGGTTATTTTCAAAAGGGTGATTGAGGTCAATTTTTATTTCATATATAGAGTGTGCATATCTGTTCCATTTCAAAAAAAGCCCCCTTTTTGCTAATCTAACCGGCATTACTGCTTCAAAAATTACTAAGCCTACAACCCTAATATTTATGTTTAGCAACACATTCGCTAACACTTGTACCTTATTGCATAATTACTCTTTTTGCGTAATTATTTTTATGGCGAAATTTCGCTTGACAAATTAATTTTTACTTCTTACTCTTAGTTATGGTTCTTGGAAGCGCTTTTTGATGCTTCTATAAACCCGGTTTTTCACCAACTATTTCAATCTGGGGTATAAGTATGAAAAAGATTTTGTTGTTATTAGGGTTTTGTTTGATGCTCGCTTTTCCGAGCTCAATCTTATCTCAATCATCACAGGAAAATTTTCGTTTTTTCGGTTTTGTAAAGTATGATCTCTTTTTCGATAGTCGGGAAATGGTTGCTGCACGTCAAGGGCAGTATAGTTTATTCCCCGCCGGAAGGGTCTTTAATGAAAATGGGAATGATATCAACGATAATTTTTCCTTTCATATGCTTGCCATTCAAACCCGATTAGGAGTTGACATTACAGGGCCCGATGCCTTTGGTGCAAAATCACGCGCTTTTGTAGAAGGTGCTTTCTTTGGGAACATAGAATCGGATATCAATGGGTTTCGCTTGCGACACGCTTTTGTAGAGTTAAACTGGGATAACCGCCATAAAATAATGATGGGACAATTTTGGCATCCTCTTTTTGCCGAGCGTGCTGTTCCCGGTGTGGTTGGGGTTAATACCGGTGCCCCATTCAAACCTTTTGCCAGAAACCCGCAAGTACGTTATACCTTCACCAGCGGAAAGAGCTCCTTAATTTTAGCTGCATTATCACAAATTGATTTTGCGAGTCAGGGTGGCACACAAAGTTTACGTCGTTCGGGTATTCCCAACCTACACGCCCAAATACATCATGGCTTTGGTAATCTTTTAACCGGTGTTGGCGCAGATTTTAAGATTCTTAAACCTATGATTCAAACGGCCGAAGAAACGATTTCCTCTTACGCTCTAACTGCTTTTGCTAACTACAGTCGGGATCCTGTTCGATTTTTGATGCAGGCTACATACGGTCAGAATTTATTCGACCACCTAATGTTGGGTGGCTTTGGGGTTCGTGAATCCGGTGTTGAATATTCTCTCGAAGCCATTGAAACCGGTGCTATTTGGGCCGATTTCTCTTTTGGGCAAGAAACACGATTGGGAATCTTTGGAGGCTATAGCCGCAACTATGGGGCTAACAACTCTATTACAACCCCTGCCGGATACAGAGGATCAAATGTAGATCATATTTGGAGGGTTTCCCCCCGGATAGAATGGTCGTCAGGTCCTGTAAGGCTTAGTACGGAATTTGAAATTACTGCTGCCGCTTACGGCATCCCAAATGCTTTTGGCAAAGTAAATGTGGTAGAAACGCTAACAAACTATCGCTTTATGTTCGCCGCCTGGTACTTTTTTTAGGGATAATCTTAACAATCAGAAAAAACAACAATACAATGGAAGACAAATATAAACTTTATTGGAAGCGCAACCTTATGTTGCTCTCCGGCTTAATGGTTGCATGGTTCGTTGCCTCCTTCGGGTTTGGCATCCTTTTGGTTGAACCTCTTAACGAAATTCGCCTTGGCGGTTTCAAACTGGGCTTTTGGTTTGCACAGCAGGGATCACAATATGTGTTCATTCTCATCATATTTGTATATGTGTATATGATGAACCGTTTGGACAGAGAATTTGACGTAAGAGAGGAGTAGGGTAAGGTTATGGATATTCAACTTTGGACATTTATTATTGTTGGCTTCACATTTGCTATATATATAGGTATTGCAGTTTGGTCGAGAGCCGGTTCAACTCACGATTTCTACGTAGCAGGCTCATCTGTTCCTCCTCTTGCGAATGGTATGGCTACCGCAGCCGATTGGATGTCGGCCGCATCATTCATTTCTATGGCAGGTATGGTTGCTTTTATGGGATACGACGGCTCAGTTTACCTCATGGGTTGGACAGGCGGTTATGTTTTACTTGCATTACTGCTTGCTCCATACCTTAGAAAATTCGGTAAATTTACTGTGCCCGATTTTGTGGGAGACAGATATTATTCACGAACCGCACGCCTTGTCGCAGTGGTTTGTGCCATATTCATTTCCTTTACTTACGTTGCCGGACAGATGCGCGGTGTAGGTATTGTTTTTTCACGTTTCTTAAATGTTGATGTAGAAATGGGCGTTGTAATTGGTATGATTATCGTGTTTTTCTATGCCGTTATGGGTGGTATGAAAGGAATTACCTATACACAAGTTGCTCAGTACTGTATCTTAATTTTTGCCTACATGGTTCCGGTTATTTTCATTTCAATCATGATGACCGGTAATGCTATTCCACAGTTAGGATTTGGTGGCACAATGACCGATGGATCCGGTCAGTATCTTTTAGATCGCCTGGATGGAATAACGGTTGAGTTAGGTTTTGCTGCATTTACTGCCGGCACGAAACCCATGATAGATGTCTTTTTTATAACTGCCGCACTCATGATTGGAACAGCAGGGCTTCCCCACGTTATTGTACGCTTTTTTACTGTTCCACGCGTTCGCGATGCACGTACATCGGCCGGTTATGCACTTATATTCATCGTTTTGTTGTATTCAACAGCGCCTGCTTTAGCTGCTTTTGCTAAGATGAATCTGGTTGAAACTGTTAGTGAGGTTCCCTACGAAGAGGTACCGGAGTGGTTCACCAATTGGGAAAACACCGGACTTATTACCTTTAATGACAAAAACGGCGATGGCATCATTCAATACACAGGAGATCCTGCTACGAATGAGCTACATGTTGATCGCGACATTGTTGTACTCGCCAATCCGGAAATTGCAAACCTTCCAAACTGGGTTGTTGGTTTAGTTGCGGCCGGTGGTTTAGCAGCAGCATTATCAACCGCTGCCGGATTGTTGTTAGTAATTTCTACTTCTGTAGCCCACGACTTTTTCAAGAGAACTATTCGTCCGGATTTATCAGATAAAGGTGAGCTTAAGGTAGCTCGTATTGCTGCCGGTGGTGCCGTATTAATAGCTGGTTATTTCGGAATTAATCCACCCGGATTTGTTGCCCAAACGGTTGCATTTGCATTTGGGCTTGCAGCAGCCTCTTTCTTTCCTGCAATAATTTTAGGTATTTTCTACAAGAGGATGAATAAAGAAGGAGCTATCTCCGGAATGTTAGTCGGTATTTTATTTACTACTGCTTACATTGTGTACTTCACATTCTTATTCCCAGAGAAGAACCTCCCCGAAAACTGGTGGTTTGGTATTTCTCCGGAAGGAATTGGTACACTTGGTATGATATTTAATCTTATTGTTGCTCTTGTAGTTTCTAGATTTACAAGTGCTCCACCTAAAGAAATTCAGGAATTAGTAGAAAATATTCGAATACCCGGTTCTAAATCATAAATCAATTAAAAAATAAAGGCGATAGAAACTTCGGTTTCTATCGCTGTTTAAAACATTCATTATCAAATTCAACAGTTATCATGAAAGCGAATAAAGAAGTAACAGGAAATCTTTATCACCCGCCCAAAAGCATTGTTCGCAAAGCCAATGTTAAAGATTACGACTCCATGTATAAACGATCGGTAGAAGATCGTGAGGGTTTTTGGGCAGATGAAGCAAAGAAATTAAAGTGGTATAAAAAATGGACTCAGGTTTTAGACGATTCCAATAAACCGTTTTATAAGTGGTTTACCGGTGGAAAAATAAACATCGTTGCCAATGCTATAGACAGACATTTGGAAACACATCGTCGTAATAAAGTGGCCATGATTTGGGAAGGTGAACCCGGGGATGTTAAGGTTATGAGTTATCATGCTTTAAATCGCGAGGTTTCTAAATTTGCCAATGTGCTGAAAAGTATGGGGGTGAAAAAAGGCGAGATTGTAACCATTTATATGCCTCAGATTCCTGAACTTCCTATTGCAATGTTAGCTTGTGCTAAAATTGGTGCTATGCACTCGGTTGTTTACGGTGGTTTTTCTGTTGAAGCTCTTGCCGGAAGAATTGCAGATGCCAATTCCAGAGTTCTGATTACCGCAGATGGCGGATGGAGAAGAGGTAAAATTACCGACCTGAAATCTATTGCGAACGAAGCAATGGATCGCTCTCCAACAATAGAAGTTTGTATTACCGTTAAACGTACCGGACAAGAAGTTCACATGGAAAACGATCGCGATTTCTGGTACCACGACCTTCAATCATTACCGATTGCATCGAGTAAGTGCAAAACCGAAGTGATGGATGCTGAGGATCCTTTATTTATCCTATTTACATCGGGTACAACAGGCAAGCCTAAAGGTTTGGTTCATACGCACGGCGGGTATTCGGTTTATACATCAACCACGCACCGTTATGTTTTTGACATCAAAGATGAAGACCGTTGGTGGTGTGCGGCCGATCCGGGTTGGATTACCGGTCACAGCTATCTGGTTTATGGTCCGCTAATTAACGGGTCAACCATTATTCTGTATGAAGGAGCACCAAATCACCCTTATCCTAACAGATGGTGGAGTATGATTGAAAAATATGGAATCACCATTCTGTACACTTCTCCAACAGCCATTAGAGGGTTGATGCGTTTCGGCGAGCAGTGGCCAAAACGTCACGATTTGTCAAGTCTCCGTTTATTGGGATCCGTTGGTGAGCCTATTAACCCGGAAGCCTGGCGTTGGTACCACGAGGTAATTGGAAATAGCGAATGCCCCATTATGGATACATGGTGGCAAACTGAAACCGGTGGAATGATGATTGCTCCCCTCCCAATAACCCCGCTTAAACCCGGTTCTGCAACAAAACCTTTGTTCGGTGTTGAAGTTGGTATTGTTGATGAAGATGGAAAAGAAGTGAAGCCCGGAGAAGAAGGAAAACTCGTGATAAAAGCTCCTTGGCCGGGAATGGCGCGCACCGTGTTTGGTGACCCTGACCGCTATGTGGAAACCTACTGGAAAGAGTACGAAAAGCAAGGTTGGTACAAAGCCGGTGATTCTGCAAGAATTGACGAAGACGGATATATTTGGATTATAGGCCGTATTGATGACGTAATTAAAGTGAGTGGATACCGTCTTGGAACAGCCGAGGTTGAAAGTGCTCTTGTAAGTCATCCCGATGTTTCTGAAGCTGCTGCCATTGCCCTTCCGCATGAGGTAAAAGGTAATGCTATCCATACCTATGTTATTCTCAAAGCCGGCGTAACCGGCGACAAAAAACTGGAAGAAGATTTACGCAAGCACGTTTCGGAAGAAATGGGCCCTATTGCCCGACCCGATTCTGTTACTTTTGCAGAAAGCCTTCCAAAAACCCGAAGCGGTAAAATTATGAGACGTGTATTAAAAGCACGTGCTTTGGGAATGGACGAAGGTGATCTTTCAACTTTAGAAGACTGATCGTTTAACACTTAACCCTATCTAAAGTAAAGCCGGTTTACCGTGAAAGGTGAATCGGCTTTTTTATCAATACCCCAACCCGCCGCTTAATATCAGCAGTTCGATTTCGCGCAGGCGGAGGTCGTTTTGGATTTGGTTTTTTTGGAGCCTGGCCGAAAGCAAGCTAAGCTGGGTATCGCGTAGTTCGATGCTCGATAATTGGCCTTGTCGTCTGGCTTCTTCTGCTTGCTCGAATTGGAGTTCCGCCGCTTCTACAGTTGCCGCCGCAATATCAAGTGCACGCTGTTGTGTGGTAAATGATGCCCATGTGTTTAGTAAATCGGTCTCTACACTTCGCATTACTTGTATTCTGTTTTCTTCCCGACTTCTCCGCTCAATGGCTGCGTTTTGAACAGCACGACGGGTATTAAATCCATCGAACAATGTGTATCGCAAATTAACAGAAGCGGTAAATCCGTTTTGCTCAAGCGAACGCAGCTGATTGGCGTCATTTTCCTGTTGAAGCCAACCGTAGCGACCTTGTAGTGATATTTCCGGGAATCGGTTTCCGGCTTCGAGACGCTGTTGGATTTCAGCCAAATTCACCTCTGCCAGGGAAAGCTCTATACGGACATTTTGATTCAATGCAGAATGCAAGAGTTCTTCAAGCTCTAAGTTGGTATCGGTTATATAATCGTAAACTAACTCCGGTGAATCATCCGATTGCATATCTTCCATCCCCATTAAAAAACGGAGGTTTCTCCAAGCCTCATTTCTGCGATTGAGTGCTTGCTCAACTCGAATTCTATCGTTACCTGCATTTACTTCGGCATTTTGGATATCAAGTTGTCGGGCTGTGCCAAACTCACGAGCATCACGGGTTCGTTGAACACGTAATTCCGATATCTCCAAATTCTCACGTTGAATCATGAGTTGTTCTTCGGCTTCAAGCAGTGCTACGAAACTTCGGGCTACATCAAATAGCGTTTGTTCAATTACAACCCTCGTACCAAGTTGAGCGGTTTTATCAAATTGTTGCAACTGACGATATCTGTATCGGCCCGAAAATCCGTCGAATAATGTATAGCGTAAATTTATCCCTGCCTGAACCGTTCTTGATTGCGCCCCATCAACCGAAATACTTGTGTTACCGGCATTCGGATCATTGAAATTGGCAAGCTCCAAATCCGTGTTATCCCGCGAAAGTTCAGCCCCGCCGGTTATATCAATAACAGGAAGAC
>PXCK01000191.1 GCA_003566635.1 Balneolia bacterium
AAATACCACACTCTCTCAAATTTGGATGTGGTTTAAATGCTGCATACCGAGCGAAGTGATTCCCACGAAGTGCTATTTCCATGCTAGCTGCGTTGAAGGTGAAAAAGTCATGCTCAGGGTACTAAGGTACCCTCCCGCTGATTTTTCCTCTTCGCCTTGCTACCAAGAAAATTTCTTGGTGAATAATCCGGGCTAACTCCTATTGCAGCTAACTGCAATAGGTTTATTCAAACATTTATGGCTTTCTCCAAATTCTACCTAAACATAAACAACCCGCCTAATTTATGAAATCCATAAAAGCAAAGTATTTCCTCCAGCACCTCAAAATAAAAACCTGCCAAGTAACCAAATATCACGTCTAGAGGTCAATCATATTTGTTAACAAATTAATTGATATTTGAGCCGAATGGGGTTAAATTTCCGAATTATTCACTAAAAGACAATCTTGACTACTCACTTGTATGTTTGAAGAGTTTTTTCCGATATTTGTACTAATTGGTATATCTGTTTTTTTGGCATTTGTACTCATGCTCATATCATGGCTATTAGGTCCAAGCAGACCAAATGCACCAAAACTTAGACCTTATGAAAGCGGTATGGATCCCATTGGAGACGCTAAAGAACGTTATTCTATCAGCTTTTATATGGTTGCTATGGAATTTATCGTATTCGATCTCGAGATTGTCTTCATATACCCCTGGGCCGTTCGCTATCAGGAACTCGGATTCGGAACGTTTTGGGCTGTTATGGTATTCTTAACAATACTAACGCTCGGGCTTTTTTATACACTTAAAAAGGAGTCCAAAAACTTTTCAATTTCTAAAGCTAAACAGGTTTAACAATTAAAATGAGTTTAGAACATTCTCTTAAAAATAATGGCTTTTTAACTACCAGCCTCGACTTTGTCACTAACTGGGCTCGCGCCAATGCTTTATGGCCTATGCCTATGGGACTTGCATGCTGTGCTATTGAAATGATGGCTTTTGCGGGTCCTAAGTACGATGCATCCCGTTTTGGCTCTGAAGTAATGCGCTTTTCACCTCGCCAAAGCGATGTGATGATTGTAGCAGGTTGGTGTACCTACAAAATGTCACATGCTATACGCAGAATTTGGGACCAAATGCCCGACCCGAAATGGTGTATCGCTATGGGTGCCTGTGCATCTACCGGTGGAATGCACCGTTGCTATGGTGTAGTTCAGGGGGTTGATAACTTCCTGCCCGTTGATGTGTACGTTTCAGGTTGCCCTCCACGTCCGGATGCTTTGCTAAATGCATTAATGCAAATCCAGGATAAAATAAAATCAGAACATTCTACTACTTTAGACGCCTAATATGGATAGAGCAGCAAAAAAGGAAGCCGTTGTTAAGGCTATTAAAGAAAAATTTGGTGTTGCCGTTCGCGATGTTTCAGAATATACAGGTGATACAAAGGTATTAATCGCCCTCGATTCTATTCATGATGTATTATTGTTCTTGAGAGATGAACATCATTTTGTTTACCTAACTGACCTTTTTGGTGCCGACCGCTTCACTAGCGAAGACAGATTCGAAGTTATCTACAATATTGTGAGTCTTAAAACGGGTGTGCGCCTTTTTGTTAAAACTTGGTGCCCCGAAGAAAATCCTGTTGTACCCACAGCAACTGATATTTGGCCTGGTGCTAACTGGAATGAGCGTGAAGTTTGGGATATGTTTGGAATTCGCTTTGAAGGGCACCCTGATCATCGCCGCATTTATATGCCGGAGGATTACCAATACCATCCCATGCGTAAAGAATTCCCGCTTTTGGGTATTCCAGGTTCAATTGATTTGCCAACTACCACACCCGACACGGAATAGTTTTTATGGATATTAACGAAAGTATTTTAGATAAATCTAAACCGACCTTTTTCCCAAAGCATCAAAATGCTCTTTATAAGAGCCTTGAGGATAAGCACACCACTGTGGAAGTTCAGGAAGATCCGCTTGGTACCCGAATGATTTTGAATATGGGGCCACAGCACCCTGCTACACATGGTGTACTTCGTTTGTTGTTAGATCTGGAAGGTGAAACCATTATCAAGAATAAATTGGATATAGGTTACCTTCACCGTGGTGTTGAGAAGATAGCAGAAAATAAAACCTATCAGGAATTCATGCCTTATACAGACCGCATGGATTATCTTTCTCCTTACAGTAATAATGTTGCCCTTTGTACTGCTGTGGAAAAAGTTGCGGGAATTGAGGTTCCGGAGAGAGCACATTATATACGTATGATTGGTTGCGAGTTGGCACGTATCTCTTCTCACCTATTGTATTTAGGTGCTATGGTTATGGATGCTGGCGCTATTTCTTTCTTTATCTGGACGTTCCGAGAAAGAGAACGTCTTTATGATATCTTTGACAATTTCGGTGGTCACAGATTTACCATTTCTCACTCTCGTATTGGTGGAGTTCACAACGACCTTTCGCCAGAGTGTATTGGTATGATTAAGGAGTTTGTTGATACATTCCCAAATGAAATTAAAGATTGGAGAAAACTACTTAACAGAAACCGAATTTTCATCGACAGAAATGAAAACATTGGTGTTATAACAAGAGAAGATGCAATCAGATATGGCTTAACAGGTCCGAATTTACGTGCCGTAGGTGTTCCATACGATATCAGAAAATTCGAATCTTACGCACGCTATGACAAGGTAGATTTTGATATTCCTACCCGTCTCGAAGGCGATAATTTAGGCCGTTATTTTATTCGCGTTGAGGAAATGGAGCAGAGTATTGCTATCATTCGTCAATGTCTAGAAAAAATGCCATCAGGTTCAATTCGTACTGATGATGCCAAAAAAGCATACCCTTCCAAAGATGAAGTTTATTACTCTATGGAAGGTATGATTCACGATTTTATGATGACTGATACAGGAATTTGCCCTCCTGATGGAGCAGAATCCTACCATGCTATTGAAGCTCCAAAAGGTGAGCTTGGTTTCTATATTCAAAGTGATGGAACCGGACACCCATGGCGCATGAAAATTAACTCCCCGTCTTTCACCAATCTCCAAGGTTTAGAAAAAATGCTTGATGGTGAAATGATTGCGGATACCGTTGTAATTATTGGTGGTGTTGACCCTGTAATGGGTGAATCAGATAAATAATATTAAATGAGTACTACGTATACTTTTAGCAAAGAAGATTTGGCCGAAATTGAAAAAATAAAAGCCAAATATCCCGATAAGAAATCTCCTGTTATGCCGGTTTTATGGTTAGCACAGGATAAATTTGGACATGTTAATGACGACGTTCAAAAGTTAGTGGCAGAAACTTTGGACTTACCTCCTGCCCATGTTTTTGGTGTAGCAACGTTCTATACCCAATATTACAAAAAAGAAATGGGCAAATTTGTAATCGATGTTTGTACAAGTTTTAGCTGCCAGGCTTGTGGTGCTTACGATATACTTCACTACATAGAAGATCAGCTTGGTATTAAAGCCGGTGAAACAACTGCCGATGGCAAATTTAGTATTCAATCGGTTGAATGTCTTGGAGCTTGTGGGTATGCTCCAATGCTACAGATAACCAATGGGGTATACTGTAATCATCTGACTAAAGAAAAAGTAGATGTAATACTCGATAAGCTCAAAAAAGATGAAATGCCTGCTTTTGAGCGAATACCATTCCCACAGCATACCACCGCAAAATCATAATCCTTTCTAATAATTATGTTACAAGACTGGAAAAATTATCAGCCCTTATTGATTCCAAACATCCCAAACCTTCACAGGATGGATGTTTATGAGAAAAATGGTGGATATGAGCAATTAAAAAAGGTTTTAACCGATTCTGAATATTCTCCTGAAAAGGTTACAAACATCGTTAAAGATGCCAATATTCGTGGACGCGGTGGTGCAGGCTTTAGTGCCGGTTTAAAATGGTCGTTCATGCCTAAGCCCGATGGTGGACCACGTTACATTGCCGCTAATGGGGACGAATCAGAGCCGGGAACTTTCAAAGACCGTCAGATTTTTGAATACAATCCGCATTTATTTATAGAAGGTGCTATAATTGCCGGTTATGCAATGTCTATCACTGCTGTTTATGTATATATTCGTGGCGAATACCGCGATTGGATTAATATGATGCAGAAAGCAGTTGATGATGCTTATGCAAAAGGTTACCTCGGAAAAAATATTTTAGGTACTGATTTCAGTATCGACATGTACGTTCACTCCGGTGCAGGTGCCTACATTTGTGGTGAAGAATCTTCTCTAATGGAATCCCTTGAAGGTAAACGTGGATACCCAAGAGTGAAACCTCCATTCCCAGCCCAAAAAGGCCTATGGGGTCGTCCAACCACTATTAACAATATTGAAACCCTTGCAAATGTACCATTGGTAATTAAAAATGGTTCAGCGTGGTACAAAGCAATTGGTGCTGAAACACACCCGGGGCCTGTTTTATACGGAATTTCGGGTCATATCAATAAACCCGGCATTTATGAATATCCTACCGGGATGTTAGTTTCGGATTTGATTAACGAAGTATGTGGTGGCGTAAGAGGTGGGAAAAAAGTAAAAGCTTTAATCCCTGGTGGATCTTCAACTCCACCACTTAGAGGTGATCAATTAGAAGGTGTGCGCATGGATGCAGATAGTCTTCGTACTGCCGGTTCCATGATGGGAACAGCAGGAATGCTGATTCTGGATGAAGATACCGATATGGTTGATTTCTTATGGAGAGTTTCTCTCTTTTACCATCACGAATCTTGTGGCCAATGTACACCATGTAGAGATGGTACCGGGTTCCTGGAAAAAACCCTCATCAAAATTAAAAATGGCGAAGGTGAAATGCGCGACCTTGATCTTCTTCTTGATTTATGTACTCAAATGGAGGGTCGTACAATTTGTGCTCTTGCAGATGCAGCAGCATGGCCTGTACGCTACACTGTTACTCGTTTCCGCGAAGATTTTGAAAAACGAGTTAAAAATACTGTTTACGCTTTAGCTTAAAATTATTCTTTCTTTATGGCTGAAATTTTTATTGATAACGTACGCTACGAGTTTGAAGGCAAACCTTTGGTGCTTCAGTTCATGCTTGATAATGGATTGGATCACCCGTTCTTTTGCTATCATCCCTCACTTTCAATTCCTGCTAATTGTCGCCAATGCTATGTTGAAGCCGGCACCCCCGTTTTTAACAGAGAAACAAACAGTTACGAATTGGATGAAAGCGGCGAACGTGTAATTCGTTTCTTTCCAAAATTAATGACCGCATGTAGCCTTGAGGCTTCTGATGGAATGGTTATTAAAACACACCGTACCAGTGAATTGGTAAAACGTGCCCATAAAGATACTCTTGAATTTATTCTGGTAAACCATCCACTTGATTGCCCAATTTGTGACCAAGCCGGTGAATGTCCGCTTCAAATCCAGACTTACAAATATGGTCCGGAAGGTAGCCGTTTTGAGCACAAAAAGGTTCATAAGCCAAAAAGAATCAAGCTTGGTCCAAGAGTTATTTTAGATGCAGAGCGTTGTATAAACTGTACTCGATGTGTTCGCTTCACCGACGAAATAAGTAAATCACATCAGTTAACAATTATTTCACGTGGTGATAAAAACTACCCCGCTACTGCTCCGGGAATGGAATTTGACGATGCCTATTCTCTCAATACGGTTGATATTTGCCCGGTAGGTGCTCTTACAAGTGCCGATTTCCGTTTCAAAGCGCGTGTTTGGGAGATGAATCAAACACCGGGTGTTGATGTAACCAACGGTAAAGGGTGTAATATTGATGTTTGGACTCGTGATAACCTAGTTCTACGTATCACCCCAAGGTATAACGCTAAAGTTAACGATCACTGGATGCCGGATTTTGGTCGTGAAGACTACCGTAGAATGAATGAGAACAGAATCTCTCGTCCTGAAGTAAATCTGGATGGCGATAAGATTAAATCCTCATGGAATAATGCAGAATTGACGTTCACCGAAGCTATAGAAGATGTAAATCCGTCCGAGATATTAGTTATCGGTAGTGCTTTTTCTTCACTGGAAGACAACTATGCAATTAGTGCTTACTTCAACAGACTTGGTGTAAATGATGTATACTTTACACCACATATTGAAGCAGGTTCAGGTGATGGGTTTTTAATTAGTGATGATCATTATCCTAATACAAATGGATGCCGCGCGCTTGGCTTTAATGAGGTAAGTGCGGCTGAATTAAAATCAAAAATCACTGATAAATCAGTTAAAGCTATTATATCTCTTGAAGATGATTTAATTGGAAGAGGTGTGATTAATGCAGGTGATTTAAAGGGTAAATTTTTCGCTTATTTTGGTTCTAATAATAATGAAACCAGCAAAGCTGCCGATCTTGTAGTTCCAATAACATGTAGTGTAGAAACAATTTCAAGCTACATTAATGTAGATGGTATTTTGCAGCGTACAGTTCCTGCTAAAGAAACGATTTACACCGACCGTAAACTAAACCTTGAAATGTCACTTGGTCGGCTAGACCGATATGGAACCAAGTTCGATAACTGGGTAAGCGATTCTAACAAAGTTGACTGTATCCCGACTTGGGAATTCCTTGAAAGAATTAGTCGTAACCAAAATTCAAGTCTTGGCTTTAATGAGTCCGGAGATGTTTTTGAAGCAATTTCAAGTAATATCGAAAGTCTCTTAGGTATAGATTACAACAAAATTGATGAGCTTCAAGGCGTTCAATTAGAAATTTCATCCAATAAAACAGAAGTTTAACAGAGTATAAATGGAAGCTCCTATTGTATCCTCTTATATAATTATGGCCGGAGCCCTTGCGGTGCTGCTTCAATCGGCTGCTGTTGTCGTTTACGTTGAACGACGTGTAGCTGCATTTATTCAGAATCGTGTTGGTCCTAACCGAGTTGGTCCTTTTGGATTACTTCAGCCGCTTGCCGATGTAGTAAAACTTATCTTCAAAGAAGATGTAACACCAATTTATGGGAACCGTGTGATTCACACCATGGCCCCAATGTTTCCGGTAATTACAGCACTGCTAACCGTAGCTGTAATTCCATTTGGTGATGGACTTTTTATTACAAACCTAAATGTTGGCGTTCTGTTTTTACTTGCCGTTACTTCACTTGGGGTTTATGGTGTTGCTATGGCAGGTTGGGCCTCCAACAGTAAATATTCTTTACTTGGTGGTTTACGCGCCGCTGCACAGATGCTTAGCTATGAGCTTCCAATGGGTATGGCTATTGCCTCTACTGTTTTATTTGCTACATCATTAAGTATGGTAGACATTGTTAATTCCCAAGTTTACTGGTGGGGCTTATTTGTAAATCCACTTGGAGCCATAATTTTTACTGTTGCAGCATTTGCGGAAGCTAACCGTGCGCCTTTCGACCTTGTAGAAGCTGAACAAGAGCTTGTTGGTGGTTTCCATACCGAGTATAGCTCCATGAAGTTCGGAATGTTTTTCCTTGCTGAGTATATGCACGTTGTAATTGGTAGTATGCTAATAACCACCTTTTTCCTTGGTGGTTACCATTTACCGTTTGCAGGATATTACGCTCATATACTTCCTGAAGCAGGTACATGGGCCAAAGCAATTCTTGATATTGCCGTCTTCTTAGGAAAAACGGGTTTCATGGTATTCGTATTTATTTGGGTTCGTTGGACCATTCCAAGATTCAAGTTTAATCAGCTAATGAGTTTAGGTTGGTCAAAGCTTTTACCGTTGGCGATTTTAAACTTTGTTGTAATCGCATTTATTTTAATGCTAATCAACAGTTAAGAAAATCTCGATAATTAACAAAAAAGGCAGCCAATTGGCTGCCTTTTTTGTTTTCGGAGTGTCCCGTCCTAGAATAAGTTGACACAAAATTGACTTATTTTATGAAAAACAAATCCCAAAGTTCCAAGAAGCGTACCCAGCGCGATTATACCATGGCTTTTAAAATCGCGGTTGTTGAGC
>PXCK01000158.1 GCA_003566635.1 Balneolia bacterium
AATGCGTTTTTTTACGACGCTGCCAGACTTGACCCTAAGGAGGCGTTCTTAGATGCACTGAGTGATTATTACGCTGCTCATGTGGTCACCGACAATTTTGCGCAGCAAAGTGCCGTGGACAACATCAACCAGTGGGTAAACGATAAGACCAAAGGCCTCATCGAAGAAATCATTGATGATATAAGTCCGGAAGAAATAGCGTTTCTCATCAATGCATTGCATTTTAAATCGGATTGGGCCCATGGGTTTGAAGAAGCGGCCACTGCGCAAGGACACTTTACCAAAAGCGATGGGAGTAGCATCACCGTGGATTTTATGTCAAAAGATCGTACGATAACCTCAACGATGAACGATCAGTGGGAAATGGTGGATTTACCCTTTAAAGACTCGACGTTTAGTTTGACTTTGGTGCGCCCGGCAGATGAACAGAAGTCAGATTGGCTAAAGGACTTTTCGCATCAAGACCTAAAATCGCTTTACGATAAACTGCAAGCTCAGCGCATCTATCTCAAGCTGCCTAAAATGGAGCTGGAATTTGAGTACGAGCTTAGTGACCCGCTCAAGGATTTGGGTATGACCGATGCATTTTCACCTCAGGTGGCCGATTTTACAGCAATGGGTACGCCACTCATTGGTCCACGAATTTTCATTACCCGTGTTGACCATAAAACTGTCCTCAAAGTTGACGAAAAAGGCGCCGAGGGTGCTGCCGTTACCTCGATTGGATTTGGCGTACTCTCCATGCCGCCAAGCATTACCTTTGATGTGCCGTATCTCTTGAGTTTGCGTCACATTCCATCGGGGGCGGTATTGTTTATGGGGTTTGTTGAGGAGCCGGCATAAGATTGCTATGTCAGAAGTTGGAGAGCATAACTCGCATGAGTTGCGTTACAGGAAAGGTGCATAATTTACAATGTGAAATTGAGGTGCGCTTAATGTTAAGGTTTTAAAATTATTTTATATATTTACTTCTTTAAAAGTTGTTAATATACAAAGAGGCATTTTTATGAATTTTATTTCATTACACCAGCGATTGGTTATATTTTTATTACTTTTTATATTTTCAACTTCCTCGAATTGGGCGCAAACAACATTTACCATTGGTTCCGGAACGTCTGGAAATCTTTCAAATACGTACCCAACAACATATTCAAGATTAGATCGTGGAAATAAAATGCAGATGATTTATCGTGCATCTGAAATGACGGCAGCAGGAGCAACTGCTGGTACAGTTTCATCTGTGTCTTTTAACGTGATGTCTCTTAATGCATTGCCTATATTAAATAGCTTTGAAATTAAAATTAAAAACGATACAATAAATGACTTGTCTACTGAGTGGGTTACAGGAATGACAACGGTTGTGTCAGAATCAAATTATATACCATTTATTGGTTGGAATACTCACACATTTTCTTCGCCATTCATTTGGGACGGAGTTTCAAATATAATAGTTGAAATATGTGGAGGAAACTCCATAGCCATAAATAACGCAAATGCAACAGTTCAATGGACTACGGGTTTGCCTTCTGGAACGACCCGAGTTTACCATAGCGCTAATGATAATAATGTTTGTTCAGATACTTTAGTGAGCCTCATTTCAGATGTACGGTCAAATGCACAATTTACTTTTTCCTCTTTTCAATGTATAAATCCTCCATTTGCCGGATTTGCCAGCGCCTCAGATTCAACTCCTTGTGTGAATGACGATGTTACATTTTCGTTAGATGGTACGAGTAGTGGAACAGGTTTGTCTATTCAGTGGCAGATTTCATTTGATGGATCAATCTGGACTTCGCTGTCTGGAGATACAACTTTAACAATTACTAAAACAATATCTGATACAGCATATTATCGTGCAGTAGTCTATTGTGGTACAGGCTCTGATACAAGTACATCTGTTTTTGTTTCTCCTGTTGGTTCATCAATGAGTGGTGTTTATACTATCAATCAAAATGCAATAGTGTCGACAACCAATTACACCTCATTTCAATCATTTTTTGATGATTTACAATGTGGAGGTGTTTCAGGACCTGTTACAGTCAATGTAGTAGCCGGTTCAGGCCCGTATACAGAACAGGTGGTTGCTTCAGAGGTGGTTGGTGTATCTTCCGTTAATACAATTACAATTAATGGAAACGGCAATAGAATACAACACAATGGTATGGGAAGTAGTCGCTCTACCTTGACTTTAAATGGTGCCGATTGGCTAATTGTAGATAACTTAGTTATTGCTTCCAATGGGTCGACTCAAGGGTCTACGTTGAATATGACCAATAATGCAGATTACAACACTTTTATATATTGTGAGTTTTTAGCTAACACATCATCTAATTCAGCTAATTTTCATAACATAGTGTTTGCGCCAAATAGCTCAAACCCTATGCAAGCCGGGCAAACAGGAAGCTATAACCATTTTGAGAACAATTACATAAATGGTGGACACAGAGGGGTTGTGCTTTTAGGTTCTTCTTCAAGTTTGGAGGCAGGTAACTCATTTGTTAATAATGAGATTGTTAATTGGTATCAATACGGTTTTCATATTAGAAATCAAGATAGTTTACTGATTCACGGCAACGATTTTAATCGATTGTTGAGGGCTAACCATAGCTTTCATAGAGCGCTGAATTTTTTAAATCATATAACAAATTCACGGATAACGGCTAATAAGATACACGATTTAAATTCCGGGCCGAACGGAGCTACAGACAACAGTAGCCAGCAGATTATTAGCGTTGCCTCATCATCAGGTAATGCAAATTCACCAAATGTTGTTGCCAATAATCTTATTTACAATTTAGATGGAACAGGTTGGGTTAATGGTGTTAATATTTCCGATAGTCATCATTGGCACTTTTATCACAATACTTTTGTGATGGACTTTTCTGCTCAATCGAACCAGAGTGTTAGAGTTTTTTATCATACAGGCTCCGGTAGTAATATAGCATTCAAAAACAACATTGCCTATGCAAATAGATCGCCATTTTCTAGTATACATGGGGTTTATCTAAACAATGCTTCAGTTAATATTGGAGTTGATGGAAACGCATATTTTTTTCCTGAATTAAATAGATCTACTGTTCATATAGGGTACTTTATGGGAAACCATGATGACCTTTCAGATTGGCAGGCCGTTAACAATGGGGCATTTGACCAAAATTCTGTACATGTTAATCCGATGTTTGTGAATCTAGCAGTTGATTCTTTGATGCCACAAAATCCATTGTTAAAATCCATTGGGAGAAACGTCCTTTCTTTCGTCGACGAAGATTTTGTGAATGTTCCTCGACCTGCTTCTCCAGACCCCGGCGCATATCAGTTTGAGGCTCCTCCGGGTGCTGATATGGCACTACTAGATCTTATCGCCCCTCAAAGTGTGTGTCCTGGTAATGTGGATTTTATAGCAAATGTGGAAAACCAATTACAAGATACCGTATACGCTATACGTATAAAATGGCGTGTTAATAACGTGCCACAGCCCTCTGTAGTTGTTCAGGACACGTTTGTGATCGGAAATACCACTCCGATTATTCTGGGATACGACTCACTTTCTTCGAGTTTGATTTATAATGTTGAAGCAGAGATTGACAGTATTTATCCTGGAGTGGATACTGATACAACTAATAATTCAGCAGAAATTTTAAATTACAGAACAGGATTAGCGGGAGCTTATACCATCGATCAAAATTCAGCGCCTTCAGCAACTAATTTTACAAGCTTTGAGGATTTGTCTGATGCACTTACCGCGTTTGGAGTATGTGGAAGTGTAGAAGCAACTGTTGTTACAGGTAGCGGTCCGTATAATGAGCAAGTTGAATTTGGTGACATAGATGGTGTTTCAAGCGTGAATACCATTACCATAAATGGCAATGGTAATGAGTTGAATTACTTAGCAAACGATTTGAGTAAACGATTTACATTTGGATTTAATGATGCCTCATACATCACAGTTGATAGTCTCCGCATCGTTGCGCTTGGAAGTGCGTCTAATACTGCAGGCTGGGGAGTGTGGATAAGTAATACCTCGACCAACAATACCGTCCGTAATTGTGAAATTTTTGTGGATACAATTAGTAATTCTAATAACTACGCCGGAATAGTTATGAGCGCAAACTCCGCAAATGCCACTTCTAATAGTAGCGGAGCGCAAAGTAACTATAATACCATCAAAAATAATACAATTAAAGGGGGCGCTTATGGAATAGTCTTTAATGGGCATTCAAGTAACTTGGCAGTTGGAAATATTATAATGGATAATTTCGTGAAAGATTTTCGTTTGACTGGTATTCGAATGAGGCATCAAGATAGTATTGAAGTTTTAAATAATGAAATCACCAGAGGGAATAGGCTTTTAAGTGGTTTGGCAATTTTTTACGGAATAGATTTAGACGGGTTAATAACCAATAGCTTTTTTGATGGTAACTGGATTCACGGGAGTTGTAATAATTGTTCAAATTTATCACAGACAACTAGTCAAATGGGGATTCGTTTTACAGGTGATGGGGCATTGAATAACGAAAGTATTATTTCAAATAATATAATTAGTGATATTAACGGTTCTACTGGTGATGCTTATGGTATGTACTTAAATTCAGTTAAACACTGGAAGATTTATAACAATACCATTGTGATGGATAATGCACAATCAAACTTAAATGTTGGTATACATATTCATTTTTTTAGTGGTACAACAGATATAGATATTAAGAATAATATTATATCCGTTGAAAATAGTAATGAACTGTATGGGCTCAATATCCGGTCAATGGTTAATAATTTAAGCTCAGATTATAACGCTATTTATGCGCCTAATGGTTACGTTGCGCATATGGGCTCCAACAACTATGTAACTTTGTCGGATTGGCAAACACAGGGCTTTGACCTAAACGGGCAATCTGCTTCGCCAAATTTTGTGGATCCAATAAATAAAGATTATACACCAAGAAGAGGAGCTTACCATCAGCAAGGAGTGAATTTGCAAAATGTTGTACCTATAGATTTTTTTGGTGTACAACGCGACAGCACACCGGATTTAGGAGCCATAGAGTTTACACCAGGTAGTTGTTTAGGGTCATATGATCCACAGGTTGATAGTGTTACTTCTTATTCGGCTTTTATTTCATGGTCGTCTGATGAAACAGAATGGATTGTAGAGTGGGGTGCTGTTGGGTTTACACCAAGATTAGGTTTAGGTACTGAGCTAAACACTTCCAATAATTCTATGTATGAAGTAGTGGGTTTTCTACCACAAACGTGTTATGATATTTATGTTGCTGAATTGTGTAGTGGAGATACAAGTATTTACATAGGTCCAATCAGTGTTTGTACGCCAATAGCAAATGATGCTGAAATGAAAGGTTTGGTAACTCCTGCTGACAGAAATTGCGGAAGCGCAAATACCGATGTGGAAGTGGAAATTCGCAATAATGGGTTTTTGCCCATATCTCAAATGGATGTTACAGTAGAATTTACTGGATCATTTACACAAACATTTAATTTTGCATACTCCGGAAATATTCAGAGTGGACAGTCGGAAGTGATTGTTGTTGGTAATGCAGATTTTAGAGAAGGAGGTGTATTCGATGTGGTCGCATATGTCTCGCTAAATGATGATGAGGATTTAACAAATGATACTGTAATTGTCGAAAATTTGATAGTTATACCAGAAGAGCCAATAATTGAAAACCTTCCTATTTGTGCTGATCATGACTCAGTTGTGCTGTTTGGGCGAAATGTTTTAAAGGCAATAGGTTATCGCTGGTACAATTCACCTTCTACAGGTTCTTTAATAAGCTCAAATGATACTTTAGTTGTTCCAGTTTCTACGTTGCCATTTGTTTGGCTTGCTTACGACTCAATTATAAGAGAGAGTTTATATGATACGGTGTGTGTGCCACAATTTACAGCAGTTTCTTCATCAGACATGATTCAAAACGTATCTACAACCGGCGGCTCAACTTCAAACATTTCAAATTTAAATTCATTTATCTCTCCAGGAGGGTATGGTGACTATACAAACCAAGTTGTAGATGCCTTTCCAGGACAAACAATAAATTTTGAATTGCAGTCAGGTTCGGTTGTTCCTCAGGCGTTTAAAATTTGGATTGATTGGAATAACGATGGTGAGTTTTCAGGACCGGGTGAGGCGGTTTGGGATTCTGAGATAGCTACAACCTCTCCAATAACAACATCTATTTCCGTCCCATTATTTGCTTCACCTGGCGAAAAGCGAATAAGAATACGATGTAGGCGAATTGAAGACCCAATCGATCCTTGTGCTTTGCAACAAAGAGGAGAAGCTGAAGATTATACACTTGTCGTATTAGGAGATGATGTTTGTTCTTCAAGTCGAACACAAGTAGACCCAATAAGTACCAGTACGGACTCTTCTGTGACAGCTTCTTTTTCCTATAATGTATTACAAAACTTAAATGTTGAATTCATCAATACATCTTCTCATTCGCAAACTATTGCTACATGGAGTTTTGGAGCTATGGGGACGGCAACTGGCGATACTGTACAGATGACATTTCCTCAAGCGAGTCAGTTTCAGGTTTGTATGCAAGTAAGCAACTCTTGTATGTCGGATAGTGTTTGTGAGCTTGTAAATGTTTTTGAAATTGGTGTGGAAACATTTGCGATAAAAAGTCTCAAAGTATATCCTAACCCAAGTGATGGTCGCTTTAATGTTAGCTTTTTTCAAGATTTTGTGAGCGACGTTTCGATAGAGCTGATTGATCTAGCAGGTAAAACAATATACACAGAAGTGAAAGAAAACTTTAGTGGAAAGTTTGCAAAAACCTTTGATCACTCAAATGTAGCTTCCGGGAATTACTTATTGCGCATTCGGAATAGTAAAGGTTTAGCTGTACGCAAATTGATGATTAAGTAAAGTTATTTGACCATGTAGTTGAAACAGTTGTTGCAAATAGGTTACTTGGCTAGATGATTAAAGAGCAACGGCGTAATACTACCCCCAATGCCAACCCCGTAGGGGTGTTGATTATTGTAGAACAACGGCGTAATATCCCTCCACGCCAACCCCGTAGGGGTGTGGATGATTATACCATAATCATCAATTAATCATCATCAATCATAAAATTCAAACGAAAATTCAGGATGGAACTCGATTTCGTGTTTTTCTATAAATTCAAGATATTCTTCCCTAAATGTTTTTTTCTGATGGTGTTTTTCTTGGTTTAAAATGTAATTGTAAACATTTTCAATATGTGAATGTGAATACGAAAATGCACCGTACCCATCTTGCCAAGAAAATTTATTGTTCACCAGTGAATTTCTGTTTATGAAGTTTGCTGATTGGTTTTTAATGTCTCTGACCAAATCAGAAATTCTCATAGATGGTTTGAGGCCGGCAAAAATATGAACATGATCTGAAACACCGTTTACAATGATGGGTTTTTGTCCCTTTTCGGAAATTATACTAGAGATAATTTTAAACACATCTTGCCTCCATTGTTTCTTTAATAAATTTTGCCTTCCTTTTACAGCAAAAACATATTGAATGTAAATCTGGGAGTAGGTTTTTGGCTTTTTCATTTTTTATTGCAAATATATAAATGAAATAAATATCTTACAAATACAATCATCCACACCCCTACGGGGTTGTTCGGTGGTTTTATTGGATATCGTTTATCCTATAATCACGGTCACCCCTACGGGGTTATAATAATCCACACCCCAACGGGATTATACGGCGTTGTGATTGGACATCATTTATCGTATAATCACGGTCACCCCTACGGGGTTATAATAATCCACACCCCAACGGGATTATACGGCGTTGTGATTGGACATCATTTATCGTATAATCACGGTCACCCCTAC
>PXCK01000081.1 GCA_003566635.1 Balneolia bacterium
AGGCGTGAAAAAGTTCTTCATCAAGGGATTCCGGATTACCCCTCAAATCTTTGATCATCTCAATGATTTCTTCTACTGTCAGATTGTCGGGATAGCGTGCTATTTGAGGCATGTAGCCGAGTGTGTTTCTATAGTCTGCATTTTTGCCAATTTTTTTTCCGTTAATTCGCTGGATTCCGCTATCAGGTTTTACAAGACCTAGCAAGCATTTAATAAGTGTAGTTTTTCCGGCTCCATTAGGACCTAAAACAGCAGTTACTTTCGACTGTCTAATCGTTAAGTCGATTCCTTTTAATACGTTTAATTTGCCAAACGTCTTATGAATGTTTTCAATTTGAATCATAACTATGGTCTCCTCATTAGAGGTTTATTGTCAACAAGGGTTTCGGGGGTAAGGGAGGGGATAATGCGTTCAGCAAGGTCTAGTACATCTATAAACAAGCTTCTGTGAAGGATGAGAGAAACCGGGTTTTGTTCAACTACAAGAGAATAAAGTCGAACCGGACGATGAGGTACGTCTCCAAAACCATCCCCAACTAAATCAAAACCCTGATACTTACTCCAGTAGTTTTGATAGAATGTGTTGTAATGTTGCCGGCTATTTGTTGCTACGTCAAATGTATTGTCAATAAAACTGTTGTTTATAAATTCGTTTCGGGTGCTGTTGGCAAATAATTTTACGCCCCATCCATTTTGCTCAATCGTGTTACTATGAATTTGAATTCCGTTACTACCTTCCGAATAGATTGCAATAGTATTTTCACGGAAAATATTATCTCTTATGATACTATCATCTATATCTTTTAGCAGGAGTCCATAAGCAGCAGGCCCCCAATTGCTTTCGAACGTATTGTGATTCATCACAACACGCTTGGTGTACATAACCGCTACACCTGCGCCATTTTTTCTGAACGTGTTATGCCGATAAACCGAACGATCGGAAAACATATAGTGTAGTCCGTATCTTAGATTTTCTTCGCTAAGATTGTGTTCTATAATGGCATTTAAGGCAAACTCAAGGTAAATCCCGTCTCTGTGACCCTTAATGTGGTTGTTTTCCATAGTAACAAAATGTGAGTTCCATAAGTGGATACCATTTCCTGTATTTGCCTCACGCGTACCAAAAGCATAGACCTTATTGTTTTTAACCAAACCCGAATCTGCTTCCGAAAGGTAAATTCCGAAAAAGTTATTCAACAAAAGGTTGTCTTCAATCACATAATGCTTTGCATTTCTTACCTCAATTGCTGCGTGGTCTCTTATATAACTGACTCCTGTATTTTGGAATGTCATTCCTTTTATATGAACATTATCTGCTTTGATAATTAATATGGGGTGTTTGTTTTCCCCATCTAATACGACTCGGTTTGAACCTTTTAGCGTAACACCCGGCGTCCGAATATTTATAGTGCCTTGTTTATACAGCCCATCGGGTATCTCGAGTGTTTCACCTATTCCAAGGCTATCAATCATTTCCTGCAATAAGGGTGTTGATTGGTTGTCTACCGGTACATTGGCGTAAACTGATTGAACCATCAACAGTGTGGCAAATACTATAACACATCTTTTAAGCATAACTTTATCCGTTTAATTAAACCATTCTCTCCAGGTTAACAGTTTTACATCATCCCAATTAAGAATTTCACCTTCAAATTCCTGTTGTTTTTCATTTGCATCTTCTTTGTTTTTGTAAGAGCTTAAATGTAAACCCATAGGAGAGCGAAGGTTGATGCTATGAAGATAAAATGATGTCTCTGCCTCCAACCACTCTTCGGGATTGTTAAAATTTGGCACCCAGCGTGAGTGAACGCGTTCTTCATCGATACTATCGGCAATTTCGTAAGCTGCCAGACATTCAACCGAATCAAAAAACCAAACTTTTCCGGTTGTACTTACAATTTGGCTGGCAAATGGGCGTTCCGAGATAATCATTCTGCAATGGGCGCATTCGTCATGGCCTATTGTAACATCCTGCGGACCAGGGTTACACGCACTTAGTATTAAAATCAGGAATAAACTTCCTATCGTCATTTTCATAACACATTTAATTTATTTGGTGTGTCTTTGGAGAAACAGGTGTCGTACCCCATTCCATTTTTACAAGCTTAACCAGTTCATCCCACTCTAAAAAAGTGCCTGGATAAGCTTCGTACACTCTGCCATGCATGAATGTGTTGGATTTTTCTAAAGCTGATATAAATAATTTTCCGGGGCTGGGGCGTAAAGTGCTTTGCAGGTAAATGGCATCAACAGCCGGGATAAGCTTTTTACCGTGAATGAAATCAACAACCAAAAGATTTTCAGAATCAGATTTGTTGTTCATAGCTAATTGCCATGCAATGGCACATTCCACACTTTTAAAGTAAAGCGTACTTTTATCACTTTTAATGATCGCTCCATACCGAATCGTCTCAATTTTATCACCTGTCCATTCACAGTAATTGACTTCATATTCCATCAATATGTTGCCGTCATTCCGGTGAGTGATGCTTGTTTCTGTTTGATCCGTATTACAAGCCGGAATTATAAACAGAAAAAAGGAAATTAGAAGTGGAAGGTAAAGGCTCTTCATAATTATGACTTTTTCTTGTTATTATAATAAATCAGAGCACTCAACATAAATGAACCTACCATTAAAGCAGAACCCCATGTTGGATAGGAAGACGCTCTGATGTTTAAAAGCTGTTTTGTTCCGATTAGAGGTGGCTGATAGCTCATACCGGGTACTTTGATGGGAGCGTCTGGGTCAAGATTGTGGCCATAATCGTACCCCCAAAGGTAATAATCTACTATACCCGCTATCGATAGGATTACAAACAAAATAAGCCAGCCCAAGAGTAGTTTTTGATTGCCTATGAGTGCAATGAGTATGAGCGAGCCTATCATAAAAGCAAATATATAGGGCATTATTTTGAGCTCAGGAATTTCATCTACGTGTATTTCCTTCATCCCAATGTAATGATTTAATGTATTAATGCTTTGAATGTCATGTTGGTTATGTCCTCTCACATCATTTATGTGGATGTACATTCCTATACCTTCCGGGTACTGCGGTGCAGTCATACTGATGGACCAAAAAGGAATGTAATAGAGTGGGAGGAGCATTAAAGCAGCCACGACTAATAATAATTTTTGTCGGATATTCATGGCTTAATATTTTAATAGTTTTAGAAAGAAGGGTGCCTTTCGGGGCACCCTTCAACAGTTATATAATTCTAACGCGTGCCGGTTCGGTATGTAATAGGTGTATTCGCACCGGCGGGCGAAACCCTGACGTAACCTTGCATTTCCTGGTGAAGTGCTGAGCAGAAGGCCGTACAGTAAAATGGGTAAATCCCCGGTCGGTTTGGTTCCCATTTAATAGTTTTAGTCTGACCCGGTGCTAATAGCACCTCTGCATTTTGTGCACCTTTTATAGCAAAACCATGAACTACATCCCATTCCTGCTCAAGATTGGTTAAGTGGAAATAGACGGTATCGCCCACATGAATTCCTTCGATGTTATCAGGGCGGAAATTTGAGCGGATATTTGTCATGTAAACCCGAACCACATCACCTTCACGAACAACCCGCGCATCACTTACGCTTTTGGTAGCATGCGGGTGATTATTATCTTCAAGTTGATAAATACGAGCAGCATTTGGCTTAACCTTTTCGGCCGATATTGCCTGAGCATAGTGCGGTTCGCCAATAGTTGGGAAATCAAGCAATAATTGCATGCGGTCTCCGGAAATATCATATAATTGTGCCGGGTGATTTTGCTTCGGACCAACAGGCAGATAACGATCTTTGGCGGTCTTGGTAAGACCAATCATATACTTACCGTAAGGATCTACTGTATCCCCACCGGGAATCATAAGGTGACCAATTGAATAATAAGCATCAATTCGGTCTACTACTTCAAATGTTTCCAGGCTCCACTTAACGATTTCCGATGAAATATAAACGGAAGTATAAGCATAGCCTTTACCGTCAAATTCGGTATGCAATGGACCAAGACCCGGATTTTCAACCTCACCTATGATGGTTGCATCATAGTCAATTACAGGAATTCCATCAATTTCATCTATAAAACGCTCATTTTCGATAGCTTCAAGCATTCTGCTGAAACTGTGTACAGGAATTACTGTAGCCAGTTTACCACCTGCAACAATGTATTCGCCTGTTGGGTCTATATCAACTCCATGAGGAGATTTTGGTGTTGGAAGATAGTAGAGTATACCGGGAGCATCTTTAGGATCAAGTACCAATACTTCATCTTTTACAGTAGAAATTGCCATGCTTTGGCTTTTATCGTAATAGTTGTGATAGTATTCGGTGCTCATTAATTCTGCACGACCTTCTCTAACATATTCTGCAGCTTTTCTCCAGTTAAGTGCAGCTACAAAGTCTTTGTCGTTTCTTGAGGCATTGATTTCAAGCAGAGTATGAGCTTCTTCGGTATTATAGGTGGTAAAGAAATACCAGTCGGATGAAATACCTTTACCTGATCTTGCAAGATCATAATTGTAAGGAGGGACAACTATTTGGAAATCTAATTCCATTTGCCCTGTATCCTGATCAACCTTAATAAGTGATAAAGCACCTCTAAAGTTTTCTTTGTAAGAATCAATCGGTACGTCTAATTCAGGATCGAATGGAATTGAAAAGCGAGTCGCACCCACAACATATTCGGTGTTTTCGGTTACAAATGAAGAACCGTGATTACCACCGGTATTAGGGATTTCAATAATCTCTACGGTTTCAAAGGTTTCCAAATCTATACGCGCTATGCGAGGTGTGTTATTGGCATTAATAAAAATCCAACGCCCGTCTGCAATACCACCGGTTTGCGAAAGGTGGGGGTGATGGGAATCATCCCACGGGATAAATCCATAAGATGTTTGAAGCATGGATTTTGATTCTTCGTAATACCCATAACCGGATTCCGGATCTTGACTAAATACGGGAATCACTTTGAACAGTCGTGCTGAGGGAAGACCCCAAACGCTTAGTTGACCACTGTAGCCACCTGATAAAAATGCGTAGAACTCATCGTAATCTCCGGGTGCTACATAGGTTTTCTGGGCTGCATCACGAGTGTCCATCAGATTAGACTGCCCCGGACAACCGGTTAATACTAAAAGGGATACAGTAAGCAACCCTATTCCAATCAGTGCTGATTTTATAGAAATTATAGATTTCATTGGTTTAATAGTTTAGTGTTAATTATTGGGAAGTTTGATCAGAGGTTCTGGTTCTGAAATATTCTACAATGGATCTTGCTTCCTCTTTAGTTACATTCTGAAAAGGCATGACCGTTAAAAACTCTGCAAGCATTTTTTGACCTTCGGGGTGCCTTCTGGCCATTTCACCCGGGTTAAGTATGAAGTTCATAACAAACTCCGGCGATCTTCTCTCGAGAATATCCATGTAGGGAGGACCAACAAATCTTCGGTCGAACTCGTGGCAAGCCGTACATTTTGAATTGAATATAGCCTGACCCTTAGCTACTTTTTCAAGGTCTAATTCGCCGAGTGTAATTCGTTCCGTTACAGGGCCTATACCATGTTCAAGTTCAAATTCAGTGAATTCAGTTTCTTGTGCCTGATTACTATTTCTCTCCGCTTGTTGTTGGGGACTTTCTGATGAACAACCCCATGTTAGAAGTGGTAGAAGGCTTAATGTTATGATTGTTTTAATGTTCATAATAATATATAGGAGTATTTTGTCTTATTAATAATTAAAAAAAACTAATCTATTAGCTCTTTAATGCTGAACTCGTTAGATAACCTCAGGTTTAATTTTTTGCTGTTAAATGCCATTTCATGCAAAGTTGTATTTTCGAACATGTCTTGAAGTTCCTGACGAGCAATCGCCCATTTTTCATGAAGGGGGCATGGTTTATTTTTACCACAACCGGGTAATCCGATTACGCATTCAGTGAATACATCTAAACCGTCAATGGCATCTATAATTTCGATGATGGTAATTTCACGAGGATTTTTACTTAGATTGATTCCTCCATTTGGACCTTTGTAAGAATGCATCAGTCCGGCTTGCGTAATTTGTTGAAGAATTTTGGTTAGAAAGTGAAATGAAATATCCAGCTTTTGGCTCATATCTCTGATGGAGATATAACTGTCTTTATGATAAACCAACGCCATATAAAGAGAAGCGCGAACACCGTAAATACAAGCTTTTGAAAGTAGCATATGTTTTATTAAAGACTAATTTGTCTTAAATATACAGTCTTAACAAATAAGGTGCAAGAAAAAGTGAAAAAGGCCTGAAACTATAGATTTTTAACTCTGTCGCATCAAGACAAGATACGTTTCACCGTCGAATAAAACTTTTCTGCGCTCAAGTCCTATTTGCAGTATGTGGTCGTAATCCTTTTGGTAGCTTTGAAGGTTTATAGCTTCATCATCAACATCATCTAATATACCGTTTCGTAGCGAGTCTCTTAATCGGATTGAAGTATCGGTTGTTCGGTTATAAATGATGAAAATGTTGTAAGTATCAGACTCTCCAACACTAAAGGAGATGATCTCGTAGTGGAAATTTCCTATGGTTGTTTCGAATTTACGCGGGTAGGGTTGCTCCTGTAAACGGTTTAATTCAATGGCCTGCTGTATTCCGTAATGATAAATTTGATTTGCTTTTTCGATGGAAATATCGCCTGTCAATGCCTCGTCAATAAATCCATCTTGATTAGTATCACGATGCCAAATGGTTATTACGCCGTCTTTTTTCAGGATTAAATCGTTAATTCCTTCACGATTTCCCTTCGGATCTGAATATCCTAATATTTGATAAATATCCCCATAATATTCAAATGTGAAAACGGTCTGCTGTTCATAAATTGGTTTTTGGCTACAAGACCATAATATTGTGATAAGGCAGAAAAGAAGGGCGATATGTCGGTAGCTGTAGTTCATCCTATAGGAATTATCTTATTTATAATTTAGAGTAAAAAATGCTGATTGTAAACTTTTTTGATGGCTACCTATCGTTTTTTAATACAAAACCCAAATGCCGTAGGCATGACCGATATCATAACCCCGTATTTTAATGCGAGGTACGAAAGCCTGCAACAAACTCATATCAATTTAACGACTTATTAAGCCTCAATACCTTCAGTGCCATCCCCCTCGAGCGTCTTCGCCGCTCTCTGCCCCCTTACAAAGGGGGATTTTGTACGTTATTAAATTATAATAACTTACGACTAGCCATGGGTTTCAACCCATGGCTAGCATAACAACTAATCACCAAAACCAAATGCCGTAGGTATGACCGATATCATATATCATAACCCAAAACCACCCATATCATTGTCATTCAGACGCCAGAATCTTGGTAATAACTTGGTTACCCCCAAATTGGTTTAATTTTGCCACTACCATGCATGGCGGAAGAATCTCGTTGAAACGACTTACAAACGAAAAACCTGACAGGTTTTCGAAACCTGTCAGGTTTCTCGAATTCAACGAGATTCTTCGTGCATAGATATAATGGGTAGTTTCTACTTGTTTCGATGGGATATTCTTCAATTATTCGGTGCACTCTGAATGACAATGTTTTGGGGTGTGCTGTCAATAGAACAATGGGTTGTAACCCATTGTTTTTACAACCGGTTCTACGGTTTATGTAGTGGCAATTCATGAATTGCCACTACATAAACATACAATGAAAAACCCAAATGCCGTAGGCATGACCGATATCATAACCCCGTATTTTAATGCGAGGTACGAAAGCCTGCAACAAACTCATATCAATTTAACGACTTATTAA